>JAQVEX010000007.1 GCA_028697555.1 Lentimicrobiaceae bacterium
CAGTCCAATTAGAAGGAATTGTTGTTCCGTCGAAGTTTTCAGTAAATGCATTACCAGGAGTTGGTCCACTGCCACCAGGAGCTTCCCACATTAACTTAGCAGACAGAAGAATTTCGTTAGAATAATCTTCAGCAGTAAGATTAATAGGAGGTTCAAGGAATCTGCTAGTGAATGTATAGGTAGCTTGTTCAGAATAACCCGAGCAATACACACCTGCAACACCTGCAACGTATGTTTGTCCGTATACTACGTGTGCCGGAGGAATATCATATTCAAGTTGATCGTTAGGTAGTTGAGGACCTTCAATAGTATTATCTAAGAAGAATTGATAACCTTGGTTTTCAACACCGCCTGATTCAACCAATACATCGTCTATAGCCCAACCTGATGACCATTGTCCGCCGTCATCAAAGTGGAAGCGTATCATAACATTGTCGTATCCTGTAGCACCCGAGAATGCTGATAAGTCAAGTTCAACTTTAGTCCAAGCCGAAACAGGAGTAGCACTGTAAATAGCAGTAAAGTTAGCACCACCGTCGGTACTCATTTTAACAGTTCCTGAAGCACTGTATGCGCCGGTAAAGAAGTGTTCGAAAGTTAATACATAGCTAGGACCTGATGTTAGGTCTATAACCGGAGTATCTAAGTAGTCTTCCGAGCTATCACCGTTGTTAAGGTCGTCGTTAGAAATAGCATAAGTTGTGTGCGGCGGTACATCAAAGTAGTCGCTAGAACCATCGTCAGTAGCATACCAACCACAAGTAGCGTTCAAAGTATGTTCTGTCCAACCTGCTGGTGGGAATATAGGTCCTTCGAAGTCTTCATCAACAAGCGCAGCTTTACTTTCTTCCCAAGTAGCGTGAAGTGTTAGCTCATCAACAAATAGGTTTTTCGGAGCCCATCTTCTATCTTCAAGTATGATAGTGTGTGTAGCGTTTCCGTTAACATCTATTGTAGCATAGTAGGTGTAATACCCTGTGTATGAGATAGTAACATCGTATCTACCTTTAATTAGGTTATCAAATACAACCGAACCACCAGTAGGTATAGTTTGTGTAGCACTCATGTACGGATACTCTTGTCCTTCAACAGTAACAATAGCACCTTCAGCAGGAACAAAACCGCAAATTAGTTGTACGTTAAATGTAATGTCGGCAAATAGTTTATGAGGTACAACGTTGGTGTATGTACATTCTGAAAGGTCACCGCTTGGGTAAGCAGCTTTTACGCAGTATGCATACCAACCAGCCGGTAAAGCAGCCCAAGTAGAGCCACCGTCGGTGTATGTAGTACCTGAAATATTTGTAACTTCAGCACCTGAAGCAGGAGCAACACCTTGCCAAGCAACAGTAGGATCAGCAACGCTGAGTCTTTGTAGTCTGTAGCTTGATACAGCATCGCTTACGCTGAAATCGTTAGCCGGTTTAACAGTAGCGGCAACATTTTGTACTCCAGATGTAGCTTGAGTAGGATACAATGAAATTTGTCCGTCCACTTTTTGTGGATGTACAGTTTGGTTGCTAAGAACAGCACCTCTTGTTAAAGGACCGTTAACTATAGCTTGAATCATAAAGTCTTGGTAAGGACTAAGTACCCAGCTTCCACCATTAGTTTCGTTAATTGAGTAGCTCTTGAAAGCTTTAGGAAGCGTTTCGTCTACACCCAAAGGTACGCAGTTAGGAGCAGCAGTCATTTGACGCATTCCAAGGTAGAAGTCACCCTCAGTAATGGTAGCATCTAGACCGCCAACAGTAACCCAACCGAAGTTATCTGCAGTAGCCATAGCCACGCCAAGTTCAGTACCGGGCATTCCGTTAGCACCGTCGGCAGCGTAAACAATCACGTCGAAAGGTTGACCGATAATGTTTCCGTTAACTGGGAAGCTACCGTCTCCAACGTAGAAACGACCACCAACTATAGTAGCAGGATAACCTCTTGGGGTAAATTTCACAGCGTTAACGTTACCAGCTTCAGCCCAAGCCGTGTAGTTTTCAGCAGTACCGTCGTCATATCCTAGTTGGTAAGGACCGTGAGGTACACACCATTCAACAAGAGCTCTGGTATCTTCAGGGTTAACTTCAGCGCTAGCACAGTTAGGAGCGTTAGCAAGTTCTTTCAAGCTAACGTTAAGAGTTGTAGTAACGTTTTCTGTAATATTGAATGCTCTTGTTTCTTGTTGATATCCTAACAAGTCGTACGTAGCTGTGTGAGGACCTGCAGCAAGAAGCATGCTGTAATTTCCGTTTTGGTCGGTGTAAGTGGTAGTACCGCTAACAGTAACAGCAACGTTTTGTAGAGGTTGGTTAGAACCAAATTCGGTAACTGTACCTTCAAGCGTTCCGGGAGTAATAACAGTCATTATAGCCGGAATATTAACGCTTGGGTTATTAACGTCGTTGGTTACGAGTGTAATAGCATCGTTGTACACACCTGGTGCAGAATAGATGCCGGTAGCACCAAACCAAACATCAACGGTTTGATTTCCTTCTGAAGGAACAGTTCCTTGTTTTGGCTGAACGTCAGTAATGAAAGATAAATCTCCAACAAGTAGTGAATAATCTTCCACTTCACCATACGAATATGTGCCGCATGGGTTTATACTACTGCTGTAGCGTAATCTGATACGCATCATAACATATCCGTCTTCTATTGTAGCCGGGATAGTAATGTTAGCAGTTCCAGGGTTATAACCACTAATAGTTTGCCCTTCCGATGCTTCGAAAACTCCGTTTCTGTTCCAGTCGAAGTGAACGTCAATTCTGTCGGAACTCCAAGCATTTCCATTGTGTACTGTTAGAGGATAAGTTTGTCCTTGTTGAACTTGAGCAACCAAATGTGTATAATCTGCATATTGTGTACAAGCCGAGCTGTTATCTATACCTGCGAATACTACTCTTGAGATATATTCGTCGCAGCCACCTTTCGCAGCACAATAGCTTGAAGCTGGGATACCTGCAGCGACACCGTAGCTAATATTGTATGCCAAAGTTCCTAATCCGGTATTTCCTAAATTCAATCTAACAGGACCAATAGGTCTATTTTCTCCTGAGAACAATGTGTCTTTAAGAGTTGTAGGAGCGTATACCAATTCAGGTGATGACCATTCAACTTCAGCACAAGCTGGAGCTGTAGCACCTTCGGCATAAACAGCGCTTACGCAGTACTCGTAGATACCATAGTCTGGTAATATGTCCCCGTTCCATACGTTACCTGATGTAGCAACGTGAACTTGTACGCCGTTTCTGCTAATTGAATAGAATTGGAAACCGCTACCTGCTTCAGGGCGGTGGCTCCACGATACTATGGTAGCCCCAGTAAGCTGATCTGTAATGGCAGCTGTCGTCCAGCTAACAGGAGTCAATGGTGTACCCATAACTATCATGCTAACAGGAACATTAATGGTTTTGTTAACCGAAGTAAATGTAATAACAGCCGATTCTGATTGTCCTGCTTCGTAGTCTGTAGCATTGAAGTTAACAGGAATGTTGCGGTTGTTACCCGGAGCAACAGTTCCGTTAAGTACAGGAACATCTAACCAGTCATGGTTAGCTGAACTCCATCCGCCAACAGTAGCAGTCCATTCCAAAGCACCTGTTCCTGAGTTATCAATATTCAATTGACCTGTAAATACTTCGTTAGGATTAAGTACTTGGTTGTATGGGTTTGGAGTAATAGCCATATCCGGCTGTTGTAGTGTTATACTAATGCTGGTAAGAGTATTAGATGCTATTACTACGTTTTGTACCGTTGTAATAGTATATCCTGTAGCTTCAGCACCAACAGTATATGAACCTGTAGGTAAGGTGTTAAGACCAAAGTTAAATTTACCGTCAGCACCTGTAGTTTGTGGTAATACGCCGGCTACTGCAGGTGTGAAATATACTGTTGCTCCTTCTACAGGAGTAACGCCGTCAACATCGTAAACAGTACCTGCAAGAGAACCGTAGGTTGCTGTGGTAAACGACCAAATAGGGTTACTAACTGCAGCACCGTAAGGGTTAGAAGGTACTATTTGCCAGAAATACTGTGTACCGGTATTTAAACCTGTTAAATTGAACCATCTATTAGTTGTAATAGTACCATTATGTAAGTTGGTTGGAGGATTATCTGTTCCAACATAAACACGGTATTGTGTAGGGAATCCGCCGTTCATATCAACATCCCATTGTAGTTGGGTATCGACATGTACTCCTGTTGCTAAGTTTTCAGGATATTCCATAATAACCGGCAATGGAGGAATAGGTGGAGTTTTAATAAATTGATATGTTAGCCCGTCTGTGGGAGCATTTGAAGAGTTAAAGGGTATTGTGTTAGAATAAGATGTCCCAGGTTGAGAAGCAACCCAAGAGACACGTCTGTTGTTGTAATCGTTTCTAGTTGTACCTCTTAAACCTACTTGCGCGCCATTGGTACCTGTATAGCCTGTTGAACAGTCGCCGTACACAAATTCAGCTATATTCGATGTTTCGTACAAGCGAATTTGGAAGTTTAGGTTATCGCCAGTGTATGAGGAACCCCATCTTTTGACATTCTTCCATTGAGCAACAAATACTCTGTTAGGTGCGGTTCCGATGGTTTCGTATCTTACTTCAGACCCCATCGATGATAATCCTTGAAGGTCTCTACCAAATCCTGAAATAATGAAAGCTCCGGTAGTTGTGCTTGATATAGGAGAGTACGATGAATTATATGATTCAGATACAAATCCATCAAGACTGAGGTAAACTTGTGTAAGGGTTACACCGTTAAACTCAAATGAGAAGCCCAATGGGACTTGCTCACGCTTACCGTCCCAGTTTCCGGTAGCAAACACAGTACCACCTGTAATTTCGGTGTACGTTCCGTTGCTCTGGGTGAATATGTAGTCATCTGACACACCTGCTTTTGCAGTCCATGAGAACGCTAGAAGAACAAACAATAATGTTAAAATTTTTTTCATTGTGTGTAAGTTTTTGTTAATAATTTATTTAATTTACGTATTGGCATTAATTTTTGTCCTGGCGCCAATGCCGCACATTTTATTTGTTATACGTTGTTGGAGGAAGGCGCTCTTCTTTTTTTCTGTTTTTTGTTTTTAGGTTTTTTTGTTAATAATTAATTTAATAGAACGTTTTATATTTAATATTTAATAGTTTTCAAATTTAATAATAATAAAAAAACCAACCCATAAAGCTTACTTTAAAAGCTTGTAAGTTGGTTTATATTTTTTGTTTTATATTTAATGATACTACGCCTAACGGAACAAGAAAGCTGGAAAAATTATGGCATAATATAGATAAGCCAGTTTGGTTGAATCCATGTGCAAAACTAAAGTTGCATCCAATGGTTCTTGCCATAAAACTATATCCAATAAGTCTAGTCATAATATCAAATATAAAACACCTTCTATAATTAAGACACTTTAAAGTCAAAATACCCCTACAAGTGTCTTAAAAATTTTTTGTTTTTTTATTAACTTCGCTTATAACCAAATGAAACAGAAGGCGTTACAAAATGTTAAATTTTAAAAAATAATGTACCCTATTTTCGTTTTTAGCTATAAACAATACAATTGTTTTAAAAAAAACACCACAAAGATAAACATATTATATAAATAAAAAAATTTTTCATTGTTTTTCATAACTGTGATTATCATAATATTAAGATACTAAAACTTTATAACGAACTTATTAATGGGTGGTGAGTGGTGAGTGGTGAGTGATGAGTGGGTTAGTCTTGAGTTTTGAGTCTATAGTTTGGAAACTCATAACTCAAAACTCAGAAATTCGTACCACCGACCACTCATCACCCAGTTAAAATCCATTTCCAAATCTGCTCCAGAATCTGTATTCCATTTCTTTCCATCGTTGTGCAGTGGCGGCGGCAAAGTCGGAACTGTAGTTGTTTAGCAAGGTTTGAGCTTCTTTAAGTTTGTCGTTTTTCAGTAGTTCTTCTACTTTTTTCTCTAATTCCGGTGTTTCAAACAGGGCTTTTTCTTCATATTCTAAGATGTTTTTATTCATAACATCTTTTGTAAGTCCCCAAGCAACTGTAGCTAATCTGTTGGCTCTACGATAGTTCCAAATGGCTGCATTTTCGTCGTAAACTCTATAACCGCACACATCAAATCCGGCTGGCAATTTAGTTGCTCCCATATAGATAGGTATTCTGGGACTTTGTCCCGGATTATCGAAAGAAAACCAGCTAACAGCACCTATTTCATCGGGTAGCCAATCGCGGAGTTGCATTATATGCGAGTACGAACACCACGATACGGAAACCGTACGCTGAAAGTCTATAGTATTGGGTGCAATTTGGTTTATCAAACTGCGTTCGTAGTGCATTACCCACGGGTTTGCAACGGGATTTATTATGGTATCGTAGGTGGTGATAGAATCGGTTTTAACTGTTTTGATGTAGATTTGATTCTTGGTCATGTCGTATTCGGTTCCTTCATAGGTAGAGCGATAAAATTCGCTAAGTTGTTGAATTGTAACTTTCTTTTCGGGTTTAACCGAAAAAGGCAGTTCGTCCATATCCATACTTAAATTTAGCGAAGGAGCGAGTTGGCTCAGCACCCAGTATTCTCTAATTTTGAAAGGTTTATCTGTATTGCCGTATGCTTTCCAAAATTTAAAAGGTTCTTTTCCGTCCCACAAACCAAATTCTTTCGCAACAGATTTAACATTCTTGCTAGCCATAAAGTAGTCGGGATTATTAAAATCTACTTCGCCAATACGTGAAATATTAGCCGAAATACCCACGTGGTCGTCAGGGATACGCTGTGCAGCCCATACTCCACCGATTTTATCGGGACCTTCGCCCAAAATTTCCATTTGCCAAACTTCATTTTTGTCGGCAATTGTGAGGCATTCGCCTTTATCGGCGTAGCCGTATTTTTCAATCATTTCGCCTATTGTTCTGATAGCATCTCTGGCATTGTCGCATCTTTGAAGTGCAACTTTTTGCAGTTCTTCTATCATAAACATCGCATTTTTATTAACCAAAGTATCGGGTCCCGAAAAAGTTGTTTCGCCTATAGCAAGTTGTTTTTCGTTCATGCTAGGATAGGCGGTGTTAAAATACTTGTACGTATGTTTAACCTGAGGTATATAGCCGGCAACGGTTCTAGTCGATTGGTCTTTAAAACTTCTAGTATGCATGTTACCTTTATATATAGCTTGCATTGCCGTATCGGGATGATCGGCGGCGGGCTCCATGTTTAGCCAAGAACGATAGTAACTATCGCAAGAATGGCAAGTGATGACCGAACCATCGAAAGAAGCCTTTTTGCCAACCATTATGCTGGTACAACTTTCGTTTTGCGGTATTATTTGTGCCGATAAACTAAAACTGATTAATAAAAAAATAGCTGCAATTATGTGGTTGTGTTTCATTGTTTGATTTTTTTAATTCAAAAATTAGAATGGTAGGTCGTCTTCTTCAATAAATTCCTGTTCCGGTTCTATGCTTGTAGGTTGCGATGCCGGGTCGGTGGGAATTTGCGATTGCATTTCACTTGCAGTCGGCGTGTTTTGAACCTTATCGACGCGCCATGCACGGCAATCGGTGTACCAGCGTTCGTTGTATTCGCGACTTTCTATATCGAAAAATACTTTTACATTTTCGTTTTCATTTAACGGCGATTGGTCAATTCTATCTCCCCACATTGAGAAACATATTTTCTTTGGGTATTGACTTTCAAGGTTTGTTTCGACAACAAATTCTTGTTTTTTCCAAGGTCCGTTTTTGCCTTCGCCTGTAAGTAATGGTAGTATTTTTACTATTCTTCCTGTAATTTCCATTTTGTTAATTTTTATTAGATGTTAATTATTATTTGATTTCTATTTATAACGGCAATAGGAGTAATGCCGGCTTTTACTTTTTGTTTAAGATGTACTTTTAGTGAAGTGTTTTCGGGTAAAAACAAATCGACTCTGCTACCGAATTTGATAAATCCAATTTGTTCGCCTTGTTTGACTTCGGTATTTATTTCAGAATAATTTACAATTCGTCTGGCAACAGCACCGGCTATTTGTTTTACAAGTATTTCGCCTGCGGCGGGACTTTTAACAACAACCGAATGATGTTCATTAAGTTGAGACGATTTAGGATATCTTGCAATAATGTATTTTCCCTTATGATATTTTGAATAAACAATTTTTCCGCTTACGGGGTACAGATTGGCGTGTACATCGTAAATGGACATAAAAATTGATATTTGTAGTCGAGTGTCGTTGAAAAATTCTTTTTCAAAAACTTTTTCAATCGCGACTATTGTCCCATCAGCTGGACTCATTATAAGATTATCGTCGTGTACTAAAATTCTATTCGGGATTCGAAAGAATCTGATTATTAAAAATTCTGTTATTACCAAAAAAGCAATAATTAAGATTTTCGATAGAGCCGACAAAAAAGGAGCATAAAGTGTGGCTATTACAAGTATTATGGTAATAGCACACGAAATTAATATTATGTTTTTCCCTTCTTTGTGTATTCTCATTTCTGTCGAAAAAATTAAAAATGCACAAACAAAATTACAAAAATTGTGATTATTTCAAAGGCTAATTTTTGTTATTAGCTGTTTGATCTTCAAAATAGGTGCTGTAGCACGTACAAATATCACCATTGAAATGTGTTTTAATAAAATGAGTTAAATTTACTTCTACTGTGATTGTCGTGCCACAAAAAAGAGTAAAACTTTCTTTATAAAGGTATCACTTTTGACAATTAAGTCGACTTTTTTTAGATATAAATTTTTGCAAAAATGGTTTAATGGTTCGGTGCTACGCACCTGACTTAAGATTTTTATTATTTTGTTACAAATGGGACGCCGTTATACGGCTTTTGTAAGTTGCTTTTAGCTTTTAGCTCTTGGCTATTAGCTATACTTAGCCAACAGCTAACAGCCAATAGCCAATGGCTAAAAACTAAAGACATTTTTCTTTTAAAAAAAGCGCTACTTTTGGATTAAGCCTAATCAGTAATAAAGTACAAAAAACAGATAGCAGAAAACGAAAGGCATAGACATAATCATCGAGTCGAAACGGTCGAGTACACCGCCGTGTCCTGGTAGGAGTTTGCCGGAGTCTTTAACGTTTACACTTCTTTTAAATAATGATTCCAAAAAATCGCCCATAACGGCAGTAATTGAAATTATTACTGATAATATTACCCACTGACAAGTGTTTAAAATACTGAAGTATTTGGATAATATGAGAGCCGTAATTATAGCAAAAAACGCACCACCAAGGCAACCTTCCCAGGTTTTTAGAGGCGATATTTCTACATCGACTTTATTTTTGCCGAATATCGAGCCGATAATGTAAGCGCCGGAATCGTAAACCCATATAATAAAAAAGTAACCTAATATTAGAATTCTTTTTTCAAATACGGTTTCGCCGTTGTCTGTAAATAAAAACAAACTCAAAGCCAATGGTATTGCGGTGTATATTATGCTAAACAATGCCGTAGATACATTTAGTATAGGATCTGTTTTTTTACGAAACAATTCTATTAAAATGGCTGAAAAAGCTATAACAACTAATAATACTAATGCAGAATGCGAAAGTATTTTAAAAGCAACTAAGGCAATGAGTAGGTAGGTAATGCTTCCGAGTGTTAAAGATGATACAAGGCTGAAGTTAGGGTCTTTTACTTTTATGAGTTTTGAAAGTTCATATATCGCCGCAATCAAAACAAAGTACATAACTATGGCGTAGTATATTCTGCCTAACATTATGGAACCAACCATAATAACTACGAAGCATATAGCTGTAATTGTGCGTATTAAAAAATTCTTACTCACTAAAATCGGGTATTAAAGATTTTGCTTTTTCTTCAAATTCAGGCTGCACGTACAGTTCAATTTCACCAAATAGGTATGCCGAGTCCATTTTGTTAATATCGACACAGATAATACCATTTTCATCCAAAATGTTTTTAATAATTTCTACTTCAACAATTTGGTTTGTGCAATATATCATTTTCCAGTCGTTTACATCGGTCATATGCTATTATTTTAATGATTTGCTTCAACAAGTATTAAAAACAGATTGTTAGGAGCAACCCCTTGATTTATAAACGTGTTACCTGTAGGATTTATAGAGCCTGTTCCGGTTATAATTGTTAGTTGCGAATTGTCGAAACTTTTGTTTTGAGAAATTTCGGAAAACATTTGTGTCAGACTTTCGGCAAGCTGATTTGTATATGCCACAACCACCAACGTATCGGGAATGGAAAATATTTTTGTTCCGTATTCTGATGATAGAACAATGCTTCCGGTTTGCGAGAGCAGGTATTTGCAATTTGTAATAGCGACAAAACTACTATCGATTATTGAGTCGTCGTCGGTGTAGGTTGCCGAAATGCTGTTTAAAATGAACTGTATAGCCGGATGTTTGCATATCATTTTATCCCAATTACATTCTTTAATAAGTCCTGCAAGAGCGGCTGTAAGTTCAACTTCCGACTCGCAATAAATAAAAACTCCTCCTAAGCTGTTGAATACTTCGGCAAAGTTAACGTCAATTATTTCGTGGCTCTTAGTATATACAGGAGTATCAATATCGAAGTGTTTAAACGGGTTGTCCGTCTTGTGTAGTAGCGCTTCTCTAATTTTTTTCAGAACTTTTTCTCTTGATGTACTTTCTTCCATATTGATTATTTTAGAAAATTAGCTGTCGATGTTATTTGTATCGGATACATCTACTTTGGAAACATCTTCAGAAGAATTTTGTTCCTTTTCGGAGATGTTATCGTCATCTTTTGCAACTGTGTCTTCAACTTTTGAATTTTCTTGTTCTTCTACTACTTCTGCTTCCTGTACTATATCTTCATCTTCATCAAAAGGTCTTTTTCCAAAAATTTCTTCCAAGTCGTCTCTGAAAATTACTTCTTTTTCCAAGAGTTTATTAGCGAGCATATCCAACTTTTCTCTGTTATCTGCTAAAATTTGTTTAGCTCTTTGATATGCTTCTTCAACCAATTTACTGATTTCTTGGTCGATGATTTTAGCGGTTTCTTCACTAAATGGTTTGTTAAAGCTATACTCTTGTTGCCCAGACGAGTCGTAGAAGCTCAAGTTGCCGATTTTTTCATTTAAACCGAAGTAAGCCACCATAGCGTATGCTTGTTTGGTAACTTTCTCAAGGTCGTTAAGTGCACCCGTAGAAATTTCGCCAAATACCACTTCTTCGGCAGCTCTACCGCCAAGGGTAGCGGTAATTTCGTCGTACATTTGGTTGTAAGTTGTAAGCTGTCGTTCTTCGGGCAAGTACCAAGCTGCACCCAAAGCTTTTCCACGAGGTACAATGGTAACTTTAATGAGCGGATGAGCGTGTTCGCAAAGCCAGCTAACCGTAGCGTGTCCCGATTCGTGATATGCAATAACTCTTTTTTCCTTAGGCGAAATAATTTTACTTCTTTTTTCAAGTCCGCCCACAATTCTATCGACTGCGTCAAGGAAGTCTTGCTTGCCTACGAAGTCTTTATTGGCTCTAGCGGCAATAAGAGCTGCTTCGTTGCACACATTTGCAATATCGGCACCTGAAAAGCCAGGGGTTTGTTTAGCCAAAAAGTTAATATCGACTGTATCGTCGGTTTTAATGCCTTTTGTATGAACTTTAAAAATAGCTTTTCTTTCTTCAAGTTCGGGCAGTTCAATGTAGATTTGTCTGTCGAATCGTCCGGCACGTAGCAATGCCCTGTCTAGTACGTCGGCGCGGTTTGTGGCGGCAAGTATAATAACGCCTGTGTTGGTTTGAAAGCCGTCCATTTCGGTCAGCAATTGGTTCAGGGTGCTTTCTCTTTCATCGTTAGCTCCTGTCAACGAACTTCTGCCTCTGGCTCTGCCAACGGCATCAATCTCATCTATAAAAATGATGCTAGGAGCTTTTTCTTTTGCTTGTTTAAATAGGTCTCTAACCCTTGATGCACCGACTCCTACAAACATTTCAACAAAGTCGGAACCCGAAAGCGAAAAGAAAGGCACTTGTGCTTCGCCGGCAACTGCTTTGGCTAACAAAGTCTTTCCCGTGCCCGGAGGTCCAACTAACAACGCACCTTTGGGTATTTTACCACCCAATCGTGTATATTTTTTCGGATTTTTCAGAAAATCCACAATTTCCATAACTTCTATTTTTGCCTCTTCTAAGCCCGCAACATCGTTGAAGTTGATTTTTACACTTGTATCTTTATCAAATAGTTGAGCCTTTGATTTGCCGACGTTGAATATTGCACCTCCTCCGCCTCCGGCACCTCTGCTCATGTATCGCATAATAACTATCCATAGCACAATAATTATAACAAAGGGTAAAACAATTGGAAGGAAGTCGCTGCCCCAACTCTTACGTGTTACGGCTATGGGATATATTACGGTTTCAAAACCTTCTTGTGCTTCTCTTACGTCTTTTTCAAAGTTTTCTACAGATGCAATTTGAATTTTGTACTGCGGGTTGCTTGTACTGTATTTCTTTTGCTTGCCATCTTCGCTGTATCTGCTTTTAGAAATACTATCTTTTTTTATAAATATTTCGGCGTATTCTTTGTTTACAAGAATTATTTTTTCAACATCCTTATCCTCGATAATACTTTTAAGTTCACCCCAACCAATATTTTCGGGGGCGTTGCCACCGGTATTTGTAAAAAAGAACGACAGAAAAACTGCAATCAGTACAAGGTATATCCAGTTTAAACTGAAATTGAATTTCTTTTTATTATTAGGTTTAAATTTATTGTCTTTTTTCATATAGTAAGATGTATTAGTTTAAGTATTAATGTTGTTTTTGGGGAACATCAGCCCAAAGTTTTTCAATTTGATAGTATTGGCGTGAGCTTGGTTGAAAAACATGTACAACAACATCAAAGTAGTCGATTAGCACCCATTCCTTATTATCAAGACCTTCGGTATGAATGGCGTTTTCGTTTAAAAGTTTTTTAGCATTAATTTTAATTTCATCAACAATAGCATCAACTTGTGCTTTTGAATTTGCCGAGCAAATAACAAAGTATTTTGCAACTGAATTAGGTGTCTTTGAAAAATCTATGCTAACAATGTCGTCACCTTTTTTATTCTCAATACTTTGCACAATGTTGGTTAGTAATAATTCTGTTTTATCTTTATTCATTAACAATAATTAAGTTTTACATTTTTATTCGAGTACAAAGGTAGTATTTAATTCAGAACTATAAAATATTGGTTTTTTATTATTTTTATTTAACAATTATTTATTAATCATTTATTTGTGAGAAAGGACGAAACTTTAAATGCAAATACTGATTACTTTTGTAAAAAAATATTTATGTCTGATTTTGATTACAATATAATAAGGTACGATACAATTGATTCCACAAATAATGAAGCCTGTCGTTTGATTGAGAGCGGAGGTATTGAAAAAACTACTGTTTTGATTTCCGATTTTCAAACGTCGGGAAAAGGTGCAGGAAGCAACAAGTGGGAAAGTGAAGAAGGTAAAAATTTAACGTTTACAGTTATTTTAAAACCCGATATTGCCATAGAAAAGCAGTTTTACATGAATAAGCTTCTTTCTGTTGCTTTGTGCGATTTCATTTCGGATAACGTTGAAGACGAAATAGTTACAATAAAGTGGCCCAACGATATTTATGTTGGCAACAATAAGATTATAGGCATTTTGATAAAAAACTATATTTCCGACAACAAAATAAAATACTCGGTGTGGGGTGTTGGAATAAATATAAATCAGGAAGTTTTTTTGAGCGATGCTCCAAACCCTATTTCGCTTAAGCAGATCACTCATAAAACCTACGACCTGAACGTGATGTTGCAGGAAGTTATGAAACATATTTTAAGCAATTATTCGCTTTTGTTTGCAGATAGATATGTTTACATAAACAACTTGTATCACGAAAACTTATACAAAACAAACTGTTTGCAAAAATTTAAAATTCAGGGGTCTGAGGTTATTGCCAGAGTAATGCGTGTAAACGAGTACGGACAATTGGAAATAGAATACGGCAGCAAGCTGCATCAATTTGATTTTAAAGAGATTGAGTGGGTTGTGGGTTAGTGTTGCGTGTTGCGTGGTGGTGATGAGAGATGAGTGATGAGAGATGAGTGACGACATTTTCGGTCATTGAGTGCCGATATTGAGCGAAGCGAGATATCGGTGTATCGAAATGCCGAAAATAGTGGATTGATATTAGTGTCATTATTAATAGCCTGTCTTTAAAGGCACAGCAATTAAATCTAATAATTTAGTCTAAGTGGTGAAAATGTTGGGACTTTTAGTCTTCGCCGCTCGCTTTGCAAAAGCGAGCGAGCATCGGTTAGTGTTGCGTGTTGTATGGTTACGAGTTGCGTGGTTCGTGTTACGTGGTGGGTGATGGCTTGTCCCGAGTATTCGGGAGTGATGAGTGACGACATTTTCGGTCATTGAGTGCCGATATTGAGCGAAGCGAGATATCGTTGTATCGAAATGCCGAAAATAGTGGATTGATAGGAGTGTCATTATTAATAGCCTGTCTTTAGAGGCACAGCAGTTAAATCTAATAATTTAGTCTAAGTGGTGAAAATGTTGGGACTTTTAGTCTTCGCCGCTCGCTTTGCAAAAGCGAGCGAGCGTCGATGAGATTCCCGACTCATAACTAGCCCCCGCAACTCGTAACAAAAAAAAGACTGCTTTTGGCAGTCTTTTTTTTATGATGAAACTTATTGCATTACTTAGCAACTCGTTCTAACCATTTGAGCATTACTAACATTGTAGTCATAGAGATTAGACATGCTACAACGAAAATCATCCATGTTGCCCATACCGGAATGCTATTGTAGAAAATAACACCGATAAATAGAAGTTGATTTCCTAAAGCAGTAGCACTTAGCCATCCGCCTTGCATAATTCCTTGATATTTTGGAGGAGCAACTTTCGAAACGAAAGCAATGCCCAAAGGAGAAATAAACAGTTCGGCAACGGTTAAAACAAAATAAGTAATAATCAACAAGAATGGCGAAACACGTTCAGCTTCGGTTAGTCCGCCCTTTGCAATTCTTTCTGCAGCATCCGGCAATCCTATTGAACCTATTGTCATTATTCCAAATGCTAAAGCGGCAATTCCCATACCTATTGCAATTTTCTTAGGAGTAGATACTTCCCATCCTCTATTACGCATCCAACCGAATAGCCCGATGATTATAGGAGTAAGCGTAACAACAAAAATAGGATTAAATGCTTGGAACACTTCCGCCCCTTGTAAGGTAGTAAAGCCTAAGTTGATATTTATCATTTTTGTGTAGTCGCTGGCAAATAGTGTAAGTGTTTGTCCGTTTTGGTGGAACGAGAACCAGAAGAAAATAACAACGCCAAAAACAGCAAATAGAGCGTACATACGTTGTCTGATTTCTTTTACATCCATTTCAACTACGTTAGCATCTTGTTTTGTATCAGCAGATTTTAGTGAAGGATCTGGTAATTTCTTTTTGTTTGATACAAAAATTGCTAGAGAAATTAACATTGCAAATATTGCAATACCAAAAGAGTAGTGGTAGCCTTCCATAAAAACATTTAAATACTGGTTGGCAAAGACAGTTAAGTCGCCCGTTTTATCTCCTACTTGTACAGCCAATTCCGACAAACGCATTTGTGCGTCCGGTGCAATAGTGCCATTTAAATATTGGTTACAAAGTGCGGGTAAGTCAGCATCGAATTTAAATCCGTTGAATTGCACCCACCAGTTTCTTAAACCAACTGCCATGATAGGAGCAAACATAGCACCCAAGTTGATAAACATGTAGAAGATTTGGAAACCTGTCTCACGTTTTTCGGCGTACTGAGGATTGTCGTAAAGCTGACCCACAACTGCTTGCAAGTTTCCTTTAAACAAACCGTTACCAAAAGCAATGGCAAACAGTCCGAAACAAGTATAAGCAAGAATTAAGGGGAAGTTTTTTACAGGCGTTTCAGTAGGAATTGCAATGAGGATATATCCAATCGTCATTAGCAACAAACCTGCCATAATTGTGTTTTTGTACTTTTTCGTTTTATCTGCGATTAATCCGCCAACTAATGCTAAGATGTAGATTAAAGCGTAGAAAACCGAATAAATAATAGCTCCTTCAGAGCCGGAAAATCCGAACTTATTGTTCAGAAACAGTAGCAAAATAGCCATCATTACGTAGAATCCAAAGCGTTCTCCCATGTTGGCTAAAGCTGCTGGAATTAGTCCTTTTGGTTGTCCTTTAAACATATGAATTAAATTTAATTAGTAAATGATTGATTTCTTTTTTATCGGGCAAAGATAACACAAATTTGATTGGTAGCGCAAAAGATTAAAATTTTAATCGTAATACAGCTTTAAAATCCGATTTGTTATTACCTTGAATTTCGGATAAGTCAGAACTTATTGTATGCCTGTCGTTGTAATGAGTTATAGCATATCTGAGCATGACGGTTACGTTGCGGTTTAGGTCTGTTCTGAACATAGCGTAAAATCTGCTGCCATTGCCGTAAAATGAGGGTATTGAAAACGAATACGGAACATCGTTTTCGTAGGTATAAATTCTGGTGTCGTAAGAATCGGTATCAAATAAAACGTAACGCATATCTAAACGCCAATTTTTATTTGCAGGTTTTATTTGTATTCCCTGATAAATCAGATGTCCAACTTCTTTACCCTTAGTTACCGAGTTTCGGTTTATAAATTCAAAACGATTTTGGACTTTCAGCCACGAAAGTAGTTGATAGTTGAACTGAATACGGTAATAGTCGCGGGAGATGGTGCCTATTTTGTTTAGTTTAAATTCGCTGCTGATGAAATTTTGTGGATTTATCATTTTTCTGTAGCTTCCGATAATTTCTCCACGTCTGGAAAACTCGTAAGTCAGCTGTGTAGCATATTCACTTCCTTTTGAAGGAGCATCAACGCGGTATTTCAGCCATTTGTACTCAAACATATCGGCGTAGGCACTAATTGTAACCTTATTTAGCGGAGTAGTTATAACTCCCAAGTACAAGCCGCTTTCGTTGGTGTTGTTGCCATTTTCGCCGAAGGCATTGCTTTTGGGATTAAAGTAATTTTTTTGGTAGTTTCGGAACACAGCCGACAGAGATATTTTTGGGTCGGGCGAAAACGAAGCACCTTGCAGAAAAGCCGTTCCTGCATCTAATTGATATGCAAATTCACCGTAGAGCGTAAGTTTTTTATATATCGTGCTATAATCAACGCCAAAGTATGTATTGTTTTCCAACGATGGATAAAACTTTTTGTACAAAGCGGTGTTTTCAACAAAAGGCATGTTGTAGCTTAGGTTTAGTGCAGAGGCTCCAATATTCAAAGAATTAAATCTGTAAGTAACTCTTCCGCCTATGGCTTGCTCTTTTACAGAGTTTTTCTTGTTTATTTCGCCCAAAGTCCTGTGATATCCGGTTTCTTGAATAGACGAAATTCTTTGTTCTATATCTGCTAAGGAATCGGAAGTGATTATGCCTGCATCTTTTGGAGTATTACCATAAAAAACCGTAAACTCAAAATTCCCAAAACCCAATGTTGTTGCAGCACCACGCATAAATGTATATTCATTTGACGAGCTGTGCGGTTTTATTGGGTCGCCGTACCTGCGAGAAACCAAGCTGCCGTTCATTTTGCCCATAGTAAAACCATTCCACATAACTAAGCCCTGTCCCAATTGCACTCTGTAATCGCCAATGGCAAGTTGTTTCACAAAGCCAACATCTTTAAGCATAAAATGGAGTGAATAAAAGTCGAAGCCTTTTTTCAGAGTATCGTACTTGTGGAAGAGCGGTTCGCCCGCATCTTTTTCGGCAACAAAGCCGAAACGCAAATAGTTTTTGTAGTTGTATTGAGCCCTTATCAGAAGAGCATCGGGACTGCCTAAATAATATCTGTTTGGGTTTAAGGCAAATGTTGAATCGTTGAATTGTCGGTAGCCCTTTTGTTCTTGCAAAACACGTTGATAACGCATCAATATATTGGTTTTGCCGTATTTAAAAGCCCTTTTCAGACTAAATTTTTCGGGGACATATTCGGAAAGTGTAACGTAAGGACTGATTAGCATTATAAAATCATCGCTAAACCCTTCGATAGTTATAAGTTCAAAAAGTGAAGTGATATCGCCGTAATTTTGCTTGTATTCCTGTAAGTTTTTAATCTGCTGTTCGTTGAGCAGCGGTAGTCGGCGAAGTTCGCTTTCGTCTTTGGCGTTGAGGTTTACGGGATTATATTTTAAATATTCGATATCCGTAACAAATTCGCTGAGGTCAACTTCGCTATCCAAACGTTCAATAATATTTTCCATTTGTTGTTCAATAGCGTCGTTTATAGGTGCCGACTGAATTGTGTCGATTTCTTGCGAAAAAACCTTAGTTCCTGCCAACAGCAAAACAAACATCAATGAGAACAAGGGTATTATATTTTTCATACGTCTTAAATATTTTTGATGTAAGGACATACTAAAAGCTTTTTCATTTACCAAACTTATATTGTAACGAAATTTGAGGCGAATATCCTAATATTTGATGAACATTAGAGGAAAGGTCGATAAAGAAATTGCTTAGCTGAAGTCCAACGCCGAACGTGTACCTGTACGGTTGAGTTGCAATGCCTATTCTTGCAAAAGCGAAATCTACAAACTTGTATTCCAATCCAGACCTAAACTCCATGTTTCTGTCTGATTGCTTAAATGCTTCGGCAGCGATAACGAGTTTGTCGTTGAATATGTAAGACAAACCGGCGTTAATGGTAGAAGGAATCCTTTCGTCGTTGTAGTCGCTTAGTTTAGCTTGAATAGGATTGAAAGTGTGAGCTCCGAAAATTATATTTTCGGTAATTTTAGCCATAATTCCTATTTCGAAGGTTACGTTTGTCTTTTTTCCGTAGTTTTCGGGAAGAGAGGTGTTGAGCACGTCAATTTGTACGCCCGCTGCAATATTTTTTCCAAGCATCATGGAGTAGGCAATTCCGCCCATAGCAGTGTTGTAATTGGCGTCGCCGCTATACGATGCCGAAACTCCAAAAGAGCCGTATTGAGTTTTGAGTGCAAAAGCTGCTTGCTGAAATCCCATTTCTTTAAGCAAAAATCTGTTTTCGTAATACAGACCAACGCCGCTTTGGTTGTAAAAGGCAAGTCCTGCCTGGTTATTGGTTACACTCCAAAAATCGGTTGATGTTACCGAAGTGTAGCCCATAGACGCCTGCCTGCCACCCGACGTGTATTTGTAGTTGTCGGCTCGAACGTTTATTATTAACAGCAATAATATCAATGTGTACAGAACGTTTTTCATATCTAAATTTTACAATTTATAATCTGCTATTTTGCAAAGTAAACCAATTTTACTTGATTATTTGAGGTCATAAAATTACTTATTTTTCTTAAAGCCGTACTTTTTTGATGTATTATTTTTACGTTAAGAGATTTTTCAGGATGAAAAATTAAGAGATTTCTTTTTGCATATAGTTGTCTATTGTTCGTTATAATGGATAATTATCATCAGCAGCCAAATCTAGCTATTCTTAATAAATCAGTTTTACAATAATAGTTTTGACAACTAAAATAGGTATATACTGTGCGTAGAATAACAATGATATTCTTCGCAAAATTTGCGTAGAATAAATGGTTTATTTCTGCATCAACTGATTTTTTCAGGATAAAAAATCCTATTTCCCCATATTTAGTACATTTGTAACGAACTTGTTTTGTGCAGATTATTTTTATGAAAAAAATTAAAAAAGTATTCTTTACAATATTTATTTTCGGAATAAGTATCAGCTTTTTTATTGCTTGCAGTGAAGACAGAGACTACAAGTGCGAAGATTACGACAATCTCCCGACTACAGATTTTGTATCGTACGAAAAAGCTGCTTCCATCAGCGATATTGTGTGCAATTTCATAAACAAAAACGATGTTCCTTGCGTTCAAATTTCAATTGTCGATAGTTTAGGCGAAATTTGGACAAAATCCTTTGGAAATACCGATATCGACAGAGCCGTTGAGCTTAGCAATGCCAATACTTTCAGAGTAGCAAGCATAACAAAAAGTATTGTGGCTACTGTAATTTTTAAATTAAGCGAGGAGGGAAAACTTAATTTGAACGATAAAATTTCAAAATATTTTGATGTTTTGGAAAGATTTGATGATATAAACATCTACAACTTGCTGAACCATAGCAGCGGATTAAGGGAATTATATACTTACCCGAATTTGTTATTTGTGTCGGCATCAAATCCTGCGAAAATCTGGAATCCGTACGAACTAGCCGATATGGTTTTAAATTCCATTACGATGTTTGACGTTAACGCAAAGCACGAATATTGTAACTCCAATTATTTATTGCTTGGCATAATAGCCGAAAAGGCGAGCAATAAAAGGTTTGATGAGCTTTTGAGCGAAATGCTGTCGGAACACAATATTAATAACACATTTTTTGCACCTATTCAAACAAGTAACACATTAATTTGCGGTTACGACAGACAGTTTTTCTTCGATAGAGAAAAATACACTCACTTTCCCGAATACACATCCCTTGCTTCTGCGGCTTATTGTTCGGGAAATATAGTTTCAAACAGCGGCGATATTGCAAAATTTTTTCATTTATTGTTCAACAATAAAATTCTGAGCGAACAATCGCTTGATATTATGAAAACTTGTTATTCTGCTGATTCTGACAACGAACATATTTCGTCTTTTTGTAACGGGGTTATTTCGTTTGAATTTGACGATGATGATTATTTCGGTCACGACGGAAATATTGTAGGATTTGAAAGTATTGTGCTTTATTCGCCCAAAGACAAGTTTACACTAACAATATTGATTAATAAATCCGACAAATTAATTGAGGAAATAACCGAACAGATTCTTGATGTTTTATGAAACAAAATTGCAGAGCATTTATATTAACGTTAGTTTTATTGTGGGTTAGCATTGTTTCGTACTCGCAAGATGAAAACTATTTGCATACTGTATATGTTTCGTTGCCTACTCAATATCCCTACACTATTGTCAGCTACGAAGCAAATGTTTTAAACGTCAAGAAATTTACTTTTAAGCCGCGTGCCGGCATTGGCACAAGTGTATTACGACCTTCGAGAGGAAAAGATTTTAACCTGAACACTTCGTTGGTAGCACTTTTTGGAAATTCAAAACACAAGTTAGAGTTTGGCATGGGTTTGATACATAATTTTTATTCAAACTACAATTATGATTTACGCGAAGATAAATTGAAATACAAGCCCTATATATATTACCAATTGGGCTATAGACTGATTTTAAACGATAAATTTATGTTCAAATTCTGTTATTACCCGATAACAGGCATGAGTTTTAATAAATTTACAAGTTTTCGGTATTTAGATTTAGGCATTGGTTATAATTTTGGCGTCTCAAAAATTACAAAAAGAAATAATCAATGAAATCGCAGACAAAGGGAATATTGTCGGTTTGTGTAACGGCTTTGCTATGGGGATTTTTGGCTATTGTAGTCGAGGTTGCACTTCGTTTTATAGATGCACAAACAATGGTATGGTTTAGATTTGCTTTTGCAGCCACAGTTTTGTTGCTGTATTTTGTTTTTCGCAAGCCAAACGATTTAAAAAACATACTCAAAAAGTTTCCGCCGGCTCTATTGTTGGCAGGTATTTGTTTGGGATTTAACTATTACGGTTATGCCAAAGGTTTGGACTATACGTCGCCATCAACAACACAGGTATTTATCCAGATGGGACCTATTATGTTGGCAATTGTAGGAGTTGTTTTTTATAAGGAGAAGTTTAATACAAAACAGTTGGTAGGGATAATTATAGCCTTTTGCGGGCTCGTGCTTTTTTATTTCAATCAATTGAAAGTAATGGTTGACGAAAGCTTTAACTTAGGCTTTTTGTTAATCGTTTTTGCGGCAGTTTCGTGGGTGGTTTACGCAATAAATCAGAAAAAATTGGTAAAACAGTACAATACTCAGTTGTTGAATCTTTTTATATATCTGATTCCGGCTTTGTTTTACATACCTGTAGCCAATTTCTCAGTATTTGGCAACCTAAACATAAATCAGTGGCTTATAATGATTTTTTTGGGAGCTAATACTTTGTTGGCTTACGGCTTTTTGGCTGTGGCTTTAAAGCATATAGAAGCGTATAAAGTCAGCATCATTATTACGCTTAACCCTATTATTACCGTTGTAGTAATGAGTATTTTATACCGAATGCAAGTAAGCTGGATACAAGGCGAACAACTTGAACCGCTTTCGGCATTAGGAGCTATATTGCTTTTGGGCGGAGCGGTAATGTCTATATATTATTCGAGATTGAATTTTAAAGACAAAAAATTACCCAAACATTAATTTTGGAGACGTGATGTGCGTTTGTAAGTGTTATGAATACTGATAATGCATTTCCTTTTGAGCGTTTTTAATCATAAAGTGCAGTCTGTTGAAAATGTTTGCTTCGCTCATACCGCTGTCGAAATCTAAAAACAGCAAGTTCATATTAGGATACACTTCTTTGGTTCTTTTTTCAATTCCTTTTGAGATAACGTGATTTGCAATGCATCCAAACGGTTGTAAGCTAACGACATTATTTATACCGTTGTGAGCAAATTCGGCAAACTCGGCGGGTATTTGCCAACCTTCGCCAAACTGAGCGTTAAGGTTTATTATATCCGATGCCATTTTAGCGTCGTCGTGAATATTGGTTATGGGAACGTAGTAGGGATAGTCGTGCAAGTTTTTTTCCATCTTGTGGATAACCTTATATATCAGTTTCAAGGCAAAATCGGAAGCAAATTTTGGGATTTGTCTGTTCATAACATTTCCTTCAATTCTTGCTTCTTTGTTTGCAAAAGAAGAGATAAAGAATTTGACAATAGGAGGCAAAACCGGCTCAACACCTTGTTCCATAAGCCAATTTACAACATTTTTGTGTCCGAAGTTGTTGTACTTGACGTAAATTTCGCCTACAACGCCAATTCGGGGAATATCTGCGAAGCTGTTAACTGAAGCAAATTCATTTTTTGCATCAACTACCAACTTGTAAAAAATCTTGTCATTGTTGTCTCTCAATGCATCGGCACCTAATTCGATATATTTATTTTTTATTTTTTCCGATGCACCTTTAACTGTTTCGCGAGGAACGGTAGAGTAGTAAAACTGAGACAGACAGTCGGCGTAAACCAAGCAAGTTAAGATGCTTTTTATACCCTTAAACCAATTGATTTTAAATCCGGGTTGCTCGTTCAATCCTGCGGTAAACGAAACCGTAACTATTGGTATATCGCCGTGTCCGGAGGCAATCATTGCTTTTTTAATCAGAGCTACGTAATTGGTTGCACGGCATTGTCCACCTGTTTGAGTAATACCCAAAGCGATTTCATCTCGCTTGTACTTGCCTGTATCAAGGGCTTTTATAAGGTCGCCTACAACCAAAGTTGCCGGATAGCAAATCTCGTTGTTGGAATATCTTAGTCCGTACTTGACCGTATTTATGTCGCTTGGAGGCAAGTTTTCCAACTTATAGCCCATCATTTCGAAAGCCGAAGGTATAAACGGAGAATAAAAATCGCCGAACCAAGGTGCTAATATTGTACGTTGTCGGTCTTTTTTAGTAAACGGAGGCGTTTGTATTTGAATTTTCTTTGGCTTGATTTCAGAAGTGTTTTTAAATCTCAAACTCTCAATCAGAGAACGGAATCGGAGTTTTACAGAGCCAACATTATTGATATCGTCAACTTTAATAACGGTTGCATTTTTACCGCCACGTCTTAATATATCGTTTACTTCGTCCAATATAAATGCGTCGGGACCGCAGCCAAACGAAGTTATTTGCACGTAATGAACCAAGTTGCTTTTTTCATTTGCAACCCACAATGCCGATTTAAAAATTCTGTTGGTGTACGCCCATTGCATAACGCTTTGCACTTTTTTGGCGTCGGTTTCAAGGTTTCTGACTATATTTTCGGTAATAACATCAACGCCAAAATCAGAAATAAGGTCGGATATTTTGTGCTGAATTAACGGGTCTATGTGGTAAGGTCTGGCGGCAAGCAAAATAACTATTCTGTTTTCTTCAACGGCTTTGTTATAAATTTCGTTTGCTCTATTGCATAATGTGCGTTCGTAGCGCTCTTGCTCGGCTATTGCCTTATCGAAAGCAGCATTGAAATTTTTCAAATCAACGTCGGGTAAAATTTGTTTCAAGTACTGCTTGCAAGACTTCTTCATCAAATTTTTATTGTTGAAGTTAAATGTAGGAGCATCGACAGGGATATTATAATTTTTTTCGGGGTCTATGGAACTTATAATAACATCGGAATAACCCGTTACAATAGGACAGTTGTAGCTGTTGTTAGTCGATTCATCTTCCTTTTTCTCGTAAACAACGTAAGGAAAAAATATTCTGTCAACTTTTTTCTCTATCAAGTCGTAAACATGTCCGTGTACTAATTTTGCAGGAAAACAAATATTGTCAGCCATAACGGTTGCTATGCCTTTTTCGTACAGATCCATTGTTGATTTATCTGACAAAACAATGTTTATATCAAAACTATTGAAAAAGCTGTTCCAAAAAGGATAATTCTCGTAAATGCCTAAACCTCTGAATATTCCCAAATTTAATTTTCCCGAAGTCTTAACCTCGCGGTTGAAAAGCAAGTCGTATTTTTCGGCGTGCATGTTGATACCTTTTTTCCGTCTCTCACCTTGATTTGTGAATATTTTTTCACACTTATTGCCCGAATAATACTTGTTGCCGTTTTCGAATACGAATTGCGTAACCAAACAGTTGTTTTCGCAGCCCTTACAGTTTAATTTCTTTTCGCTCTTAATAATCGGCTTAACAAATTGCGACAACTTGCGTTCGGTATTTTTACCCGATTGGTGCATTTTTTTTGCGTACAAGGCAGCTCCGTAAGCTCCCATGTGTTCGGGTTGGTCGGTAACCATTACCTCTTTGTTTAGCTCAATTTCCAAAGCCCTTAAAACCGACAAGTTTCTGAAAGTGCCGCCCTGCACCATAATATGGTCGCCAAGTTCTTTCTTGTCTTTTATTTTAAGAACTTTGTTCAAACAGTTTTTGATGACCGAATAACCCAATCCTGCTGAAATGTCGGCTACGTCTGCACCTTCGCGCTGCGATTGCTTGACTTTGGAGTTCATAAACACAGTGCAACGTGTTCCCAAATCGCATGGCGATTTAGATTGAAGAGCTATTTCAGAAAAACTTTTCACATCGTAATTGAGCGAGTTGGCAAATGTTTCTATAAACGAGCCGCAACCCGACGAGCATGCCTCATTTATTTCCAACCTTTTAATAATTTCGTTTTGTATAAATGTGGCTTTCATATCCTGACCGCCGATATCAAGAATAAACGAGACATCTTTTTGAAAATGGCAGGCAGCCAAGTAGTGAGCAATGGTTTCGACCATTCCGTGGTCAAGTTGGTATGCGGTTTTTATTAAATCTTCGCCGTAGCCTGTGGCACAAGTTCCAATAACGTTAAGGTCTTTGTTGTGTTTCTTAGCTTCCGACATCAATAAATTCAAGCCCTCGGTAAAAGTGTTTAAGGATGTACCTTTATTTTTCGAGTAGTATTTAAAAAATACATTATCGTCTTCGTCGATTGCTACAATTTTTGTCGTAGTTGAGCCGCTATCAACGCCTATGTAGCAGTTGTCGGTTTTTAAATTGCTAATTTCGATAGTTGGTATTTTGTATTTTTCTTTAGATTTTTTCCAATCATTAAATTCCGCCTCGCTCTCGAATAGCGGTCTGAGATTAGATTTAGCAGCTGTAATATTCGATACGGGATTTTTGATAATATCAATAAATTCCTTCAAGGTTTTTACCTCCGACTTTTCTTCGGCTAATATAGCAGCACCCCAAGCCGGTATAACTTCCGAATGCTCCGAAATAGTAACATCGGAGTCGCTGAAATTTATTTCGTTTATAAATGCCTTACGTAGTTCGGGAATAAAAGTCAAAGGACCTCCGCACAAAAACACCTTAGGTTTGGGTTTGTAACCTCTTGCAAGAGCCGTTATAACTTGCATACTGACAGCTTTAAAAACCGATGCGGCAATATCTTCTCTGCACACATTTCTGGCAAGCAAGTTTTGTACGTCTGTCTTTGAAAACACACCACAGCGAGAAGCTATTGGATAAGTATTTTTTGCATTTTCAGCTAAACTGTTAAATTCATCAATACTGACGTTCAGCAAAGATGCCATTTGGTCGATGAAAGAGCCGGTGCCGCCTGCACAACTTCCGTTCATTCTCATGTCCGGCGATTTCCCTTTACTAAAAAATATCATCTTCGAGTCTTCGCCGCCAATATCAACAAATACGGAAGTATCAGGGTACATGTCTTCAATAAGTTCGCACGAAGCAACAACCTCTTGAATAAAACTAAGATTAGACCTTTCGGCTATTCCCATTCCGGCAGAGCCGGTAATTGCCATACGCACTTTAATATTGCCGAATTTAACGATTATTTCGTCAAAAATATTAATCAAACTGCCCAATACATCAGCGTAGTGCCTGCCGTAAGTCTTATATACTATGTTTTTATTACTATCGGTAAGTACAACTTTTATGGTAGTTGAACCCGCATCTAATCCTATGTTTAAAATTTCACCCACTCAAATTCTAATTTACTTTTTTAGCTTTCCTAGTCCATGCCAATTCTGACAATGGTGTTTTACACCACTGTCAAAATTAGTATAATTACACAAAGTGTGGGTAGAATTTAATATTAATTTTTCATAAACACCATTTTCGACGGGTTAAGTCCGGCTGGGAAATTAAATTTTTGTTTGCCGTCTTTGTCGAAGCAATAAACAAAGCCGGTATTTGTGAAATCATTGGCGTCGGATATGTAAACGTCGCCGGTTTCCTTGTCGATAGCTATGCCGTATAGCGTTTTAATTTTGGTGTTATCGCTTATAAAGTTGTTAGAAACAAGCCGTTCGGTTCTGACATTAAAAGTAATAACGTTGCCTTTACCTGTATTAAAGTCGTAGCTGTACGCATAAGCTATATCGTTGTCGTCATTAATGCACATGTTTAAAATCGAAATATCGGAAAAAGTGTGTGTACGTTCGAGAGTAGCCGAATTAATGATATGCAATTGGTAAGGAATATTTCCGTAGTTGCCTCTTGTTACTACGTACAAGTCGCCATACTTATCGGGTACAATAATATATGGATTTATAGCAACAGTAATTTTTTTAACTTCCTGATAGTTTTGCAGGTTAATGACCGAAACCGTACTGTCGTATTTTGGGTGGTTCAATCCGCCAGAGTTGGCAACAAATAGGTAGTCGTTTACAGCAACTAATCCATCGGGATTAGCTCCAACTTTGATGTATTGTTCTACTTGCAAAGTTAGGGTATCAATAACGGCAACATTTCCGTCGAAGCAACTTACAAATGCTTTGTCTTTGTAACAACAAACATATCGTGGTTGGCGTGGCTTAGTATCGTCGAACATTGGTATTTGTCTGAGACTTACGCCTGTTTTCGCGTCCATAATTTCAACCAAACTTGATGTTGTAACAGCAATGTATATTTTGCCTCCGTGCAGTTTCATATCGTTGCCGGTATCGCCGAGACCTCGTGAGTTTTTTTCGGCAAAATAATCGGTTACTGCGGTAGAATCGTCGTAGTTGAAGTACGTAATTGTAGAATTATTCATATTAAATAAGCCCTCGTTCAGCACTAATAACACTTTTTTCCCTTCGGTGATAGGATTGTCATCGGGGTTAGTGGGTTCCTGAACGCAGGAATAATATGTAAATGTCATTAAAGACAGTAAAACGATTTTTAAAAGATGTTTTTTCATATTTGTAAATTTTAAGTTTAAATGTCTATTCCAATTGTTAGGTAAAACGCTCTCCCGGGCATTGGGTAGCATTTCACAATTTCGTATTGCTTGTTGGTTATATTGCTGATTTCAAATTTAAAGTTTGCCGAAAACGAATTAAAATCGTGTTTATATAAAAACGACAAATCGTGTTGCCACCACGAAGGAAGCATGTTTGCGTAAATATTTTGGTTTAAAATATATCTGTGTCCGTTAAATATCGACGAGAAAGACAAGTACATATTTTTGTATCCGATTATGGTGTTGGCAGAAAATATTTGAAACGGCACGTACGGTATTTGATGCTTGTACGTTGGAGATTCCGGTGTGATGTCTATAGATTTTTGGTACGTGTAATTTAAGTGTTCGGAAATTGAAAAACTTCCAAATTTAACGTCTTCGGCTTTAAGTTGTAATTCCAAGCCCCTAATGTCAACAATACCAATATTTTGCATACTCCATTCAAACAGATTTTGCGTAGGAACAGCCACAATTTTATCGGTAACTTTATTATAAAAGAAGTCGGTTTTGACTGAAATGTAAGCCGGAGCGTCGATATATGCAGTAACACCCAAGTTGAACTGGTCGGCAATTTCGGGTCTTAATTCGGTATTGCCTATCAAGTGATAGTATAAATCGTTGAAAGTAGGCATGCGGAAGTTTTTCTTGTACATGGCTCTGGCTTTAACGTTTGGCTTATTCGACAAGCTGTAGCCCAACGATACGGCGGGAGTCAGTTTGTTTCTGTCGGGAGCCGGTTCGCCAATTTTGGTGGTTTCTCTAACAAAAGTACCGACCAATTGTGCGTTGGCGTTAAATCTGTTTTTGTTAAAGTCTATCATGCCGAAAAGCAAACCTGTATATCTCGTGGGAGTCGCATGTTGATACTGATTAGCTTTTAAAGTATTTATAAAAAAATCGCCTGCGGCTGATAAAT
Source organism: Lentimicrobiaceae bacterium (assembly GCA_028697555.1). Taxonomy (NCBI): domain Bacteria; kingdom Pseudomonadati; phylum Bacteroidota; class Bacteroidia; order Bacteroidales; family Lentimicrobiaceae; species Lentimicrobiaceae bacterium. Next base: position 28,753 of record JAQVEX010000007.1, read on the forward strand.
TTAAGGAGTTGAAAATCCTGTAAGAAATCGCCTGCGAAACGTAGTATTCATTCTGCTTGTAATAATTTTCCAAAAAGCCCTCTTCGTTCAAGTAGTTGCCATCGGTGTATCGCAAATAATTATCAGCCCATTTTAAAATAGTTTTCGAGTTAAATCTATTGTTTCCGGTGGTTTTGTGAGTTACGCTTGCTGTTATATCTTGGTTTACCATACGTTGTTTTGAAAAAACATTGTACAATATAACCGCTCCGGGCAAACCTCTATCGGAGTAAAAATATGATATGTACGATGATAACTCGTTATTGTCGTTTATCTTGTATATAGTTTTGGTGTTGACCGAAATTGAGTTTACATCGGTGTTTTGCCTTTTTAAAAGGGTGTCTTTTTGTACGTTTTTTAGCTTAAATAAGAAGTCGCCTTTTGTGTGCATATAGTTTGCGTATGCAGAAAAGCTTAGTTTTTCCGAGAACTTTTGTTGCCAAGCTATGTTAGGATTAATAGTAGAAAAAGACCCCGATTTTAAACCGAATGAGATTTTGGTATCTTTTTTCGAAAAATCGGGGTTTTCAGTATGAATAGTAATAACATTAGCCGATGTATAAGCTCTGGCAGGTTGGCAGAATCTCTCGTTAAATCCAACTTGCAAAGACACCTCTTCGGCGTTGGTAAGGTTAATTTTCCCAAGATCTATTTGTCCTGTGGAAGTTTCGGAAATTTGCACCCCATCAACGATAACGCCTGTGTGTTGCGAGCCAAGACTTCTAATCATGACAGTTTTAAGTCCGCCAACACCGCCATAATCTTTCAAAACCACACCCGAAAACATTTTCACGGCATCGGCAACGGTATTACCTGTTATGCTTTTGAGTTCAATTTGGCTCATGCTTTGTAGCGGATGAATAGCTACGTCGGCACGTTTCACGTGTTTGGCTTTTACCTCAACACCCGAAAGATTTATGGTATCCGAAATTGTGTTCTGCGAAAAAGCTATCAATGCCTTTACGCAAAGCATAACAAGTAATACGTTTTTTTTGAACATATAAAATTATCGTTTTATAACTTTAACATGTTTTGCAAAATTATCTTTTTCGGCTACAACTATGTACGTACCTGTTTTAAGGTCTGACATATTTATTTCCGATACTTCTTCGTAGGATTTGAAGCTCTTGATAACTCTACCGTTAAGGTCTATTAATTTAATATTGCTATTTTCAGGAGCAACTACAAAAATGCGGTCGGTAGTTGGGTTAGGGTACGCTTCAACATTGATATGCGACAATAAATTTTTACCGTCCGATTGTGGGTCTTTAACATCGGTAACAACTAAATTATCCATACAGAAGTATGCGGGCGTGTTCATTCCGAAAGCTCCCACATCAGTGGAGGATAATATAAAGTTCAAACTTTTAACGTATCCTAAATCGTATAAATCTAACCATCTCCAATTATCAACTATATAGTCATCTTCGTTATTTTCAAATCTGTAATCGGCAAGATAAAAATTGATGGTATCGGTGTTTTCGTTATCGGCATTTATGCCCCAAACCGAAAGTTTGAACCAGTCGGGGTCATTTCCTGTTTCGCCACCAAATTTTTTGGAATATGAATCGCCATCTCTCATGGAAAGGTAAGCATAAGTAGCATTTGTAACGTACATGCCTGAAACTTTGCCGATTTTGTTATTGTTAAAGGAAACAACAGAAGGAATAGGAGCGTATCCGTTAGCCCAATCGCTGGCAACGTGCGAAATAGCGTAATTTGTTCCTTGTTCCGGAGTTGCATCCATTCCACCGGCGGTAATTGCACTAAATTGATTAAGATGTCCGGCTGTTGAATCGTCTCTCATATTAGAGTACGCAAATCCACTCCAACTGCCGTATGAAGCTTCATATTCGTTTTTGTAATAAAAAAGTTCGGCATCGGTAAATCCGCCGCTATTATCGGAGCCGTTCCAGAATGAGTCGTGTTCAAGGTTTAGGTTGTTGAAATTAGACACCACAAAAGGTTTTGTGCCAATATTTATAGCACCCACAGCATCTAAATCAAAACCGCCGGATGCAAAGTTAGTAGGATAAGGGTCGTTAATGATATTGCCTTGCGAGTCGTAGCTACAATATTGAGGGTCAATGCTTCCGACGACGTCGATTAATCTAATAAAACGAATATTGTTCAGGTCAATACCGGTGCTATCTTTAAGGTCTTCAAGGTCGAATGGAGTTCCATAACCTTGTCTGTATTTACCTGCAAGGTTGTGAATATTGGTAGGGTCAATAGTCCCGAAACCGTCTATTTGCGTGTCGGTTTGTGTAAGCGAGACCGAAGGAAATCTGACAAAGCGTTTTCCGTCGGAGCTTACTTCAACAAAAGCTAATTCAAGGAAACCGTCGCTAAAACCGTTTTCAAAAACTGCAAAGTCGTATCCTTCGCCGTTTACAATTGGCACGTCGAAAGTTAGCAACGCCACGCCGGCATCACCGAAACTAACCACATCCATTGAGTTGCCTTCGGCAATTCCCAACGCTTTTGAAGGATAGCCGAAAGAGGCTTTGTTGGTGCTATCCGGTCCCAATACCGTGGGGTCGGAAATCATAATATAGCCTCTGGTAAGTTCTATGCCTGTAGCCCAAGCCTTAAAACAAGGATCGGTGCAGCTAATGGCTGTGCTGCCTGGTTGTCCGGCTGCAGGAGGGAAAGGACCCTGAGCTTTTAATATGTTTGTTTGAAATACTAATAATAGTACTGATAAGAAAAGTAAAGTTTTTTTCATAGTGCGATATATTTGAGATTAAACAATTTTCCACAAGTTGCTAATAGCAATTAATAATAAATACTTCTTCGGAAAATCTGACTGCAAATATATCTCCTAACACAGCTTTTCACCCGAAGCTATTTAGTATTTCTGATAAGCAGGCAGGTCTTCTGACTCGTTCTCTTTCTGCTTTCCTTCCCATTTTTTATTAAAACAGTGGTTATTTAAGCAGAATTTTGATAGCGGAACTCACAGCTACGGGGATAGTTTCGGATTTTCACCGAATTCCCTTTTAATCTACAGTGTAGAACCATTTTATCGATGCAAATATACAATAATTATATTAATTGCAAATGTTTGATAAAATATTTGTTAACATGTTGTTAAGCAGATTGTTATAGCTAAACAAATCGTTTTTGTTAGTAGAAAATTCTGTTATTTGTTTTTAACTTCCGATGTCTTTTTTTCGGGGAAAAGTAACGAAAGTGCTATGCTAATTCCAATAATGCCCAGAATGACATACAGCGAGTGTATGGTTTCAAATCCTATTTCGCTCAACCAGTTGTGGAAAAGCATTTTTAGTCCTATAAAGACTAATAGGAACGATAGTCCGTGCTTTAGGAACCTGAACATTGTAATTACGTTCGACAATACAAAGAACAAGGAGCGTAATCCTAAAATTGCAAATATGTTGGAAAAGAAAACTATATACGGGTCTTGTGTTATGGAAAAAATAGCCGGAACAGAGTCGATAGCAAAAATAACATCGCTAAACTCAATAACCAAAAGCACTAAGAATAAAGGTGTAAAGTATATTCGGTGGTTATCGTGTTTGTTTCGGAACCAAAAGTGCTGGCTAAAATAAACAGGATAAATTCTGAAGTATTTTGAAGCAAATTTAACGACAGGATGTTTTTTGGTATCAATTTTTTGTTCTTTGTTTCTGTCCAAAAACATCTTAATACCGGTAAATACTAAGAAAGCTCCAAATATAAGCAGTATCCATTCAAAACGTTGTATAAGAGCCGAGCTAAGGAAAATAAATATAAATCGAAGTATAACGGCTCCTATAATTCCCCACATTAAAACTAATTTGTAGTATTTTTTGGGAGTTCCGAACGAAATGAAAATCATTATCATAACAAATACGTTATCGACAGATAACATATATTCGACAAGGTAACCTGTAATATATTCCAAACCAAGGTTTTTCCTATATATTTTTATTGCAGTATCGAAGTCGGCATCGACCGGTATAACAATATTGTGTCGGTATTGTTTAACTTTTTCTTGTATGTCGGCAACGGTTTCCAATCCGTGAATTTTATCTCCGAAAAACAAAAGTAGAACGTAAAAACCCATCGCTAAACTAACCCACACTATTGTCCAGGTAAGAGCTTCTTTAAATTTTATTTCGTGGCTGTGGCGGTCGAATATACCTAAATCAATAGCCAACATAGCAGCAATAAAAACTATGAATAAGCTAAAGAAAATTGCTTCTGATGAAATCATGTTTTGCTTAATTTTCTGCAAAAGTAATTTATTTCTAAAAAAACTGCATTTATTTGGTAAAATATCATTGTTTTTTGCTTTGGCTTTTTGTGATGAGTGATGAGTGGTGAGTGGTGAGTGGTGGGTTGCAATATTTTCGCTCACTGAGCTAGTGCCCACCGAGCGTAGCCGAGGTGTCGAAGTGCCGAAAATGAAGGGTTGAGTAGTGTATTTTTATCAATTGCCGTGCCTTTAAAGACACGGCAATTGAAGCTAATGGAATTCGGAACTCAAAACTCCACTGCAACCCGCACCAACCAAAAAAACAGCAATCAAGACAAATTGACAGCCAATTTTCGCTACACATTGACATTTTGTCGCAATTTTCAATGTTTTTCGCTTTGGAATATCTTTTGAGTATATGGTAGTTGATAACAAAATTTAAAAACAATTTAAAACAATATTACTATGAATACAATTAGATTTGGATTACGTCCGTTTTTTAACGAAGCTTTAAACGATTTTTTTGAAACCAGAACCATCGACACAGCAAATGTTTATAAACCTGCTGCCAATATCAGCGAAGATGATAAGAAATATGTGATTGAATTGGCTATACCAGGTTTTACTAAAGAAGAAATTCAGATTAGCTACGAAAAAGGAAATTTGGTAGTGCAAGCATGTAAAGAGGAAAAAGTTTCTGATGCAGATGACAAGAAGAAAGACAAACAAAAGGAAAATGCCGAAAGAGTTTATTCTTGCAACGAGTTTGCATACAAAATGAAATACGAGAGAGCTTTTATGTTACCCGAAATTGTTAACGAAGAAAAAATTTCCGCAAAATACAACAACGGAATTTTAGAGTTAACCTTACCGAAACACGAAGTAAAAGCTTTAGAAGCTAAGCAAATAGCGATTGAATAGAGTGGTTGGTTTGAGGGAAGTTTTGAGTTCTGAGTTTCGAGTATAGAGTTCCAGACTCCAAACTCCTGACTCGGAACTCATAACTAACTCCACCAATCACCGACCACCATTCACTATTCACCATTCACCAATTGTTCATTGCTAATTGTTAACTGCTCTCAATGCTGGGAAACGATTTTGCAACAATTCAAAAATACCGAACATTGCTGAGGTATAGACTAAATCACCTAAAATTGTGTTTTTAAAGAATGGAATACCGGCAATGTAGCAAGTTTGAAGTCCTACAAAATTATGTGGGTACATACCCGACGATAACCAAACGCCAAAATTGGAGACTACAAAAAATATAATCGATGCCGAAAGTGCTGAAATTAAAACGTTGCTTACCTTAATTTTCTTTAAGGTAAAAGTGCCTACAAGCACAATAAGGATAAATGCTGCGTAAGTAAAAAACGAGCCACTGTAGAACCAAACAAAGTGGTCGAAGTAGCTTGCATATATTATGTTATTTATTAGCAAATCGCTTATCCACATTGAAACAACGGGAATAATATATGCTAAATATCTTTTTGAAAAGTACGCAGCACCCATTAACGCCATTCCACCAATTGGAGCGAAGTTGGCTGGATGAGGTATTAAACGACTGATAGCAGCTGCTAAAATTATTAGCGTTACAACGCCAAACCGAAGATTTATTTTTTGTGTTGACATATGTGTAGTTTTTTTAATTATTAATTATTGCCAGTTTGCAAATGTAATCTTTTTTGGAAATAAAAAGTTGTTAGTGGTTGGTGATTAGTAATTGGTGGTCAGTGGTAGGTGGTTAGTGATTGAGGGAAGTTTCGAGTTCTGAGTTTCGAGTGTTGAGTTCTGAATTTCAGACTCCTGACTCGGAACTCATAACTCAGAACTATCCCCGCAACCCGTACCCCGCAACACGTCTATTCCCCAACCCTAAGCGTCCATGCGTAAAATGAAGGTATTTCCGATATATTTATAGAGCTTAAATCAACGGTTGTAACGCCATTTTTACTAGTCCATGGTAATTCTTTATCGCAACCGAGCATCTTTATTTTAGTTCCGGGTTTTAAATTACCTACACTAATGTTGATAAGGTTGTTATTCGGGTATCGTAGAAGTATTGCGTATTTGGCATTATCAGTTTGAGTGTAGCAAACCGTCGTCATTTCGGAAGTGTATTTTGCTTTAAATCCGTTAGCAGATTTAATATTATTTTCTGTAAAAACAGCCGAATTAGGTATAATGCACTTTGGCGTAGATTTCGACTCCCAATACACGTGAGCTTCGGCTTCGTGAGTGTTTTCGGTAAACATAGCCGTAAGTTTAACCAATTTGTCTTTTTGTAATAACACGCTACTTTTTTGCAGTTCGTTTTTGTACGACTCGGTGTCTTTTTCAAGTTTGCCTAATTTTTCGGAGTCGTAAATGCAAACATCATCAATATAAAGTTTTATAAAGTCGTCGGCTATGGCTGAAAAGTTATAGGTTTCGCTGTGTTCGGGTTTAATATAACCAACCCATTCGGCATTAAATCTGTCTTCTTCTATAGGTTTTCCGGGCGAACTTCTTTTCCAGTAGAAATCAATTTCGGGGTCAATTCTGTTTAGCTCAACGTTTTCGACTTCGATATTTTTTATATCCGAAGGATACGATGCATATATCGCTTCGCCGTTGATGTTAAGCCACTCGCCAAGTTGCAGAAGTCTTTCCTGCTGAAGTAACGGAATTTGTCCGTCGGCAGCGGGACCAACATTTATAGTAATGCCACCACCCAGAGCCACTGCTTTTGCTAAAAAGTGAATAAGGTCGGTTGTGGTCATGTAGTCTTCAAGGGGTTCGTTGCGGTTAAGTCCGAAACTCCTTCCCAAGCCTCTGACTTCCGTCCACGGCACTTCGCTATTGAGCAATCCGGCGCTGTATTCCGGAGTTTTGTAGCCAATATTTTTTGGAGCATTATTTCCCCAACGGTCGTTAACAACGGCATCTTCGCCGACAAGGTTGTAATACCAAGTAATAAGCTCATCCGATTTCCAATCGCTGAAGTTATGATCCCAATCGCCATCGCTAAAAATAAGTGAAGGCTTGTAGGTAGAAACAAGCTCTTTAAACTGTGGTATCATGTACGTTTCGACGTAGTTGTGCACTTTTTCGGGTGGGTCGCTTACCCAACGATAAATTTGGTTATTCCACTCAGGCAAAGAGTAGTACAAGCCCATTTTAAGTCCGTTGCCTCTGACGGCTGTAGTAACTTCGCCTACAATATCTCGCTTTAATCCTACTTCAACAGAGTTCCAATTGGGAGCATATTTACTTTGCCACATACAAAATCCGTCGTGGTGTTTTGAAACCAAAATCACGTACTTGGCTCCGGCTTTTTTAAAGAGAGTAGCCCATTCGTTGGCATCAAAAAGTTCGCCTTTAAGGTACGGAGCGTAGTTTTTATAATCCCAATTTTCGCCGTAATATTTATCTTCAAAGTTTTTGTTAAACTTGCTACCCCTTATACTTCCTAGCAAATACCATTCGGCGTATTTATCTCTCCCTGCATACGACGGGACGGAATAAACTCCCCAATGAATAAAAATTCCGACTTTGGCATCGGTGAACCATTTAGGGTAGCCGTGTTCTCTTATGTTTTTTATATTTTCGTCGAAAGACGGCTTAGTTTCCTGACAGTAGGCTGTTGAGTTCAGAATAAAAATTCCAAAAAATAATAAAGCAGCGATTTTAAAAGTTTTCATGTGTCTGTATTTTTGTTGAATTAACTATGGCTTTTACATTGCATAGCTAAATTATTGTACAAAGGTAACAACTTTTTATATTGTAAATAAATGTATCTTTGAACAAAAAATAACGATGATGAAAAATAGCGGAAAAATACTTGTAACCGGAGGCAGCGGATTGTTAGGTTCTAACGTTGTTCGCAAACTTATTGTCAATGGCTTTGATGTGGTTGTGCTGATGCGTTCGGGTAACATTGAAAAAGAAAAATCATTTTTCTTCGGATGTTTCAAAGATGTTACCGATGAGCATTTGGCACGTATTGAATATGCCGAAGGCGATGTTAGCGATTATTTTTCGGTATATAATGCTTTGCAAGGTGTTGAGACTGTTATTCACTGTGCCGGAAAAATTTCTTTTGCCAAATCCGACTTCGACGAAATGTACAGAACAAATGTTTTGGGAGTAACCAATGTTGTTAATGCTTGTTTGGAAAAAGGAGTGAAAAAGCTGATACATGTCAGCAGTATAGCGGTTTACAGTACTGATGAAACCAACAAAGAATGTTTAATTACCGAAGAAACGGAGTTTAAAACTGCGAGCAAGAAACACACTTATGCGGTAACTAAGATGCTTGGCGAGCGTGAAGTATGGAGAGGTATTGCCGAAGGCTTAAATTCGGTAATATTCAATCCGGGAGTAATTACCGGAGCAGGTTGCGGTCCTAAAGCTGTAAATAGTATGTTCCCAAATGTAGAAAAATTATTAGGTTTTTATTCAAAAGGTTCTACCGGTTATGTTGATGTTGAAGATGTTGCCGATGCCATTTATTGGGCTTTGAGTGAAGATGTGAACAACGATAATTTTATTTTGGTCGCCGAAAATATCACAGTAAAAGAACTTCTTACAAGCTTTGCCGATATTTTAAAAATTAAAAAACGAAAAGTTTACGTAAGCAAATTTGTTTTGTACTTATCGAGCTATATTGAGAGCTTTGTGAGTAAATTGCTGAATAAAAAACCGTTAATGCCTAAAAACTTTGTAAAATCCCTTACCGAAGGAACCGCTTTTTCGTCGGAAAAATATTTAAAAGCCAGCGGTAAAAGTTTTAAGAGCATAAGTCAGAGTATTGATGAGACTTTTGTTGCGATTAGCCGTTAGCTATTGGCTTTTAGCCATTGGCTAATGAAGCTGATTGCCAACAGCCAACAGCTAAGAGCCAAACGCCATTCATCAATCACAAATCGAAAAATTTTCCCCAATCGTATTTTTTATATTACTTTTGTAAAAAAAGTCATGAAATATATAAGGCAGTTAATTATACCTATATTTATTTTCTTGTTTGCTTTGGTTATGTACTTTATATACATGAAGCAAGACGAGGACAATATGATGTTGATAATACTTGGCGTATCAGCCTTGTATTTATTAGTTAGGTTTTTATTAGTACAAAGGAATTTGCGTAAAAAGTAGCGTTATTTTCGTCCGTAGTCAGCAGGAATTTCGCCCCAAAGCTCGGTTTCCCATTTTATTATAGGGTTTTCGACTTCGTTATTGTGTAGCCATTCTATAGCTAAATCAGCTTTTTCGAAGAGTTCTTTATTTAGTTCGGTTCTTTCTAATTTGGTATTTATTTTCTTCTTTTTCACCCACGACATCGCAGTCCTTGAGTCGCTGTAAAGCGGGAAATCCAACTTGTTTTTCTTTAGCCATGTAAGTCCGGTAACAATAGCCAAAAACTCGCCCATATTAACTGTTCCCTGTTGAAAAGGACCTCTTCTAAATATTTCGATATTTTCGGGTATTAAAACTCCCCTGTATTCCACAGGACCAATAGCACTTGAGCAGGCAGCATCAACGCAAAGAGCTTTATTGTTTTTATTGCCAAGTACTTTTTGTATTATATCTGCCGAAGGCTTACCTTTTTTACCGTAGTAATTTTCGTAGCCTTCGCTGTAAGCTTTCTCAGCTTCTTGTAGTGTAACAAAGCCCATATATTTTGCATCGGCGAAGCCCTTGATGTGTTTTTGGCATTCGTCCCACGAACTATATATGCCCGGTTTTATACCTTCCCAAACTACGTAGTAATTATTCTTTTTTTTAGCCATTTTGTATTGTGGTTTCTATGCTTTATCCCACGTAGTACCTTCTTTGGAGTCTTTTATAGAAATGCCTATTTTCTGGAGTTCATCTCTTATTTCGTCACTCAAAGTCCAATTTTTATCTTTTCTGGCTTGCTCTCTAATGCTGATAATAATATCCATGAGGTCGTTTGTAAGTTTAGGACTTTCGGCTTCTTGCACGGTTTCAAGTCCCAAAATGTCAAAAACCAAGGAGTTGAGCAATTTTTTCAGTTCGCTGAGGTCGTTTGCCGATATGGTTTCGTTGCCTGTATTTATATTGTTTATCAGTTTACAAGTATCGAAAATATTTGCAATTAGAATTGGTGTGTTAAGGTCGTCGTCTAATGCTGCAAACAACTTGCTTTTTAGTTCGTTAAAATCAAACGATGACTTTTCTGAAGCTTGTAATTGCTCAAGAATTTTAAGAGTATCCATTAATCGGGCAAGTCCTTTTTCGGCGGCAAGCAGAGCTTCGTTGCTAAAATCGAGGGTGCTTCTGTAATGTGCTTGCAGGATAAAGAAACGTATTGTCATAGGCGAATACTCTTTGTGCAGTAGTTCATGCGAACCGCTAAACATTTCGTTAAGCGTAATGAAATTGCCCAAAGATTTACCCATTTTTTGCCCGTTGATGGTGATTAAGTTGTTGTGCACCCAAAATTTAGCCGGACTGCAACCGTTAGCGGCTATACTTTGAGCTATTTCGCTTTCGTGGTGAGGGAATAGCAAGTCTAAACCGCCACCGTGAATATCAAATTCTTCGCCTAAATATTTTGCACTCATAGCCGAGCATTCTAAGTGCCAGCCCGGGAATCCGTCGCTCCATTCCGATTTCCATCGCATTATATGTTCGGGATTAGCTTTTTTCCACAATGCAAAGTCGAAGCTGTTACGTTTTTCGTCCTGACCTTGCAAGTCGCGGGTATTGGAAATAAGGTCTTCTAATCTTCTGCCCGACAGTACGCCGTAGTTATGTTTGGTGTTATATTTTTCTACGTCGAAGTAAACAGAGCCGTTACTTTTGTACGCCATTCCATTTTCCAATATTTTTTCAATCAATTCGATTTGTTCGGGTATATGTCCCGAAGCTCTCGGCTCGATGCTTGGTTTGAGTACATTTAGCTTGTGCATAGCTTCATGGTAGCTATCGGTGTAGAATTGAGCAATTTCCATGGGTTCCAACTGTTCCAAGCGAGCTTTTTTGCCGATTTTATCTTCGCCGTCGTCCATGTCGTTTTCAAGGTGTCCGACATCGGTAATGTTTCTAACGTATCTGACCTTATAACCTTTATATTTTAAATATCTGAATAAAATATCGAAGGTAATTGCCGGACGAGCGTGTCCTAAGTGCGGTTCGCCGTAGACGGTAGGACCACAAACGTACATGCCCACATGAGGCGGATTTATAGGTGTGAATATTTGTTTTTTTCGTGTAAGCGTGTTGTATAAAACCAAATCTGTATTTTCCATGTAAAAATTGTTTTTATGAGGTAAAACTTACCAATTCAAGATGTTTGAAATCAAGTAATGTTCCGGATTTTTCAAAAATTTTGAAGCTTTTTTCAAATCCTTTTTTTCTAAATAATGCTGTGCTTTAAAAACCATTTGAAAGCGTTGGCTTTCGATGTTAACCGAGCGTGGAAGTATTTTTCCGTTTTTATCTTCAAGGTCTTTTAAAAATATAGGTGCAATGTCGCCCAATGCGTTGCTTGTAACAATACATGCATTATGACCTTGGTCGAATAGGGTTTTAACTCCCAAACCTAAGAGACTACAATACAACAAATCGGCTGCAGTAGGCGAGGCACACCTGATTTCGTAACCTATTTCAACGGGACGACTTTTTACGACTAAGTCTAACTGTTTGAGTTTAACTTGCAGTAAAATATTATATATATGCGCCTTGCTGACCGCTCCTAATTCGGGGTGTCCGTGTTCGTCGTAGGTAAATTGTATTCCCGATGATTCCAAATCGCTTTCGTCTAACAAATTAAAAATACCTTCGCTAATTATGGCTACACCATAATTGATGTTTAAAATTTTTCGTTTAACTATAGATGAAACTATGAGGTCGGTAATCTTGTCTAATGTTAGTTGGGTTTTGTTAAACATTTCGGGGATAATGATAAGCGGGTAATGGCAGGCTGCACCAATGCCAAAAGCTAAGTGTCCGGCTTCTCTACCCATTGCCGAAACAACAAACCAGTTGCCCGACGAGCGTGCATCTTCGTAAACGGTTGTTCCAATTCTAACGCCTTCTGCTTTGGCGCTGGCATATCCGAAAGTCGACTGTCCTTCGGGTAAGGGAAGGTCGTTGTCTATAGTTTTAGGAACGTGTATGTTAAGAACATTTAAGTCGTTTTTTAACAAAAACTTTGAAATTCTATTTGCTGTGGAGGCTGTATCGTCGCCGCCAATAGTTACCAAAAGTTTTATATTGTTTTCGACAAAAAAGTCGGTTTTAAATTCTATGTCCGAAGGTTTGTAGCGGCTCATAACAAGTACCGATCCACCCAAATTGATTATACGGTCGGCGTACGAAAAGTCAATATCAATGGTTTCGGCTTTGCCGTTGAACAAGTTTTTGTAGCCTTCGTGTAAGCCAATAACTCTGTAACCGTCGCGTAAAAACACTTTAGAAATTGTACTTATTACGGTGTTAATTCCGGGAGCTGGTCCACCGCCGGCTAGTATTAAAATTGATTTCTTCATAGTTTATACTTATGCTTTGCGTAAATGTATTTATCGCTGCAAAAATAATAAAAATATGTGCAACTCTTAAACAATTAATAAAGTTGCGTGGTGCGGGTTGCGTGTTACGTGGTGGCTTTTAGCCATTAGCTCTTGGCTATTAGCCAAAGTTAGCCAACGGCTAAGAGCCAAAAGCTAATAGCTTAATGATACGAATAACATGAAATATGACGAAAAATGAGCAATTTTCAGTCAAAATATTATTTTTGTTCTATGAGTAAAACCGAAAGATATTACAGCTTTACCAAATTTTTGAGAGAAAGATTTGGAGCCAGAGTTCAGAAATTGGCTATAGATGCCGGTTTTACCTGTCCCAATCGTGATGGGAGTAAATCGTATGGAGGTTGTACTTATTGCAATAATTCGGCTTTTAATCCTTCGTATTGCACACCCGAAAAATCAATTGCTCAGCAAATAGAGGAAGGGATTGAGTTTCATAAAAGAAGATACAGGCGAGCCGTAGGGTATTTGGCTTATTTTCAGGCTTTTTCCAATACATACGCACCTCTAAACGAGTTGAAACAAAAATATGCTCAGGCATTGCAAAACGAGCAGGTTTTAGGTATTGTTATCGGCACACGCCCCGATTGTGTTGATGATGAAAAGTTGGACTACTTATCGGAGTTGAACAAAACACATTTCGTATCAATTGAATACGGCATAGAATCGTGTTACAATCAGACATTAGAAAAAATAAACAGATGCCATAGTTTTGAAGATACGCAGTTGGCAATAGTAAAAACTGCCGAAAGAGGTATTCATGTTGGAGGTCATATTATTTTTGGCTTGCCGGGCGAAACTGAAGAGATGATGATGCAAGAAGCGGAAATTTTGTCGCAATTACCTTTAAATTCAATAAAATTTCATCAGTTACAAATTTTTAAAAATACGCCGATGGCTCAAATGTTTAAGGATAATCCTTCGGAATTTAAGTTGTTTGAGCTGCAGCAATATATTAGTTTTATAGTCGGTTTTTGCGAGAAATTACGACCCGATATTGCCATAGAGCGTTTTAGTAGCGAGGCTCCGCCATCGTTTTTGGTTAATTCTCCGTGGAGCAACCTACGCACCGACCAGATTTTAAACTTGATAAAGAAGGAGTTTGTTGTTCGGGATACTTACCAAGGGGTTTACTTCAATTAGCAATTAACAATTAACAATGAGTTCTGAAGTTTCGGGATTACGTGGTGCGGGTTACGTGGTACGTGTTGCGTGTTGCGTATATTTCTTAGAACTTCTAACTTCGGTTTTCCGACTTCAGTCTTCCGACTTCACCAGCCAACAGCTAACAGCTAACGGCTAAAAGCCAACAGCCAACGGCACGTGAACGTAAGCGAATTTACCACAATTAGTTCTACATCAATTTTCACTAATAAAAAGTCTATAACCTATACCGTGAACACTTTCAATTTTAATATTTTCGTCTTCAACAAGCAATTTTCTGAGTTTAGATATAAACACATCTAATCTGCGGCTGGAAAAGAAAGTGTCGTTTTCCCAAACGTATTCTTGTATATCTTCACGTTTGCATATTTGATTTATATTTAAACAAAGATATTCAAGCACTTTGGCTTCGCGGTGTGTAAGTTTATTTTTGCTATCGGCGTAGCTGAGTACGCGAGCAGAAGGACAAAAAGAATATTCGCCGATTATAAATTCATTTTTGGATTGTTTAGGGCTGCTTATATTGCTTCGTTTCAAAAATATTTTAATTTTCAGAACGAGTTCGTCAATACTGTACGGCTTAGTAATGTAGTCGTCGGCACCTATTGTCAATCCTTTAAGCTTGCTGTCTAAGGTTGTTTTAGCCGACAAAAATATAATCGGTACCGATTTATTTTTCTTTCTGATGATAGATGCTATCTCGTACCCGTCGATGTCGGGTAGCATGATATCGAGAATGACTATGTCGTACTCGTTTTGCTTTATATTTTTTATAGCCGAATTGCCGTCGGCGCAGTGAGTAACGTCAAAGCCTTGGTTTCTCAATTGGTCTGATGTCAGAAAAGCCAAACTATGGTCGTCTTCTACGTATAATATTTTTTTTGTCATTTTTTAGGTAAATTTCTATTGTAAAACAAGTTCCCTCGTGGAGTTTACTGTCGAGTTTTATTTTCCAGCCATGTGCTGCACACATTGTTTTAACGTAAAACAAGCCCAATCCGTAACCTTTAACTTTATCGGTTTTGCTTGGGATACGGAAAAACTTATCGAAGATTAATTTCTTGTATTCTTCCGGAATGCCTTCGCCGTTGTCGGTAATTTTAATTTCAACTTTTTTGTCGGTACGTGCACAAGAAATCTCAACAATTGCATTTTCGCCCGAATATTTTGCAGCGTTGTCTATCAGATTATAAAAAATATTTTTGGCATGAACTAAATCGGCTCTTATTGGCGGAATATTTTCGCATAAATTAAGTTTAATATCAACAGTGTAAACAGCTTGAATGGTTTCTGAAAGTTCTCTTAGTATTCTATTTATGTTAACTTTTTGCAGATTAAGTTGTATGTTTTTTTTATCGATAGTAGCTATTTGCAGTATTTTGTTGACCTGTTCGCTAAGTCTGCTGGCTTCTTGCTTTATTATATTAGTGTATGTTGAAACTTTTTCGGTCGACATTTTTGAATACTTATTATGGTCGGATAAAACATCAGAAGCTATTAAAACAGCCGAAATAGGAGTTTTAAATTCGTGTGTCATGTTGTTGATGAAGTCTTTTTGTAGTTCCGACATTTTTTTTTGTTTTAAAATAACCCATAGGGAATATAAGAAAAACCAAATAGCCGTAAGAATTACAACTAACAGAAAAAACCACAGGTACATATTTGAAAATACGTAGTTTTTATGTTTTGGGAAGTAAACACCGAAGTACAACTCGTAGTCATCGTACAGTGGCATTATGTAGCTTTTTTTACTGATTTTTTTTGTACCGTCGGCATCAAAATAGGCTCCGTATTCCATGGTTTTGGTTACGCAGTTGTATATAGCGTACTCGTAGTCGGAATTAACGTTGTTTTTCGAAAATTCTATTTTCAGAAGTTGTTCAATTATGCTTTTGTCGATATTGCTATTCAAATCAATAACATAGTAGTTTGAATTTACTTTATGCACAGGATTATGCGTAGTAGGTTGCGAGTTGTTGATTTTATATATCTGATTGGCAACATTCTGTAAAGAAACCGTAACTTTATCAACAAATTGATGTTCTTGATTTCTCCACTCTTTGCTAATAAAAAGGGCTTGCATTACTATTACACCTACTATAAAAACAGCACCTAAGGTTATTATTATTCGTATTTTTTTGTTTTTCATATTTCATTGCTGCTTTGGTGAGAAATTATTTTCGTTTCTCGATAATTGCAAGAGCATAAAGATAAATAATTTACATAAATCAAAAATTTCTCAATCGTAGAATTTAAAAAAAGAGCTTTAATTATTTAAATATCAAGGATATGAAAGGATAAAAGGTTATTTATAAAAAATGTTCCATATGAATCAATCAATAAAAAATAAAAAAATAATAAGTGGTAATTTTTCGCTCAATCTCAATAGTATCAGTAGAAACCGAAAGGTAATAATTAAATTACAAGCTCTCGCTTTACAAAATTTTACAAAATAATTTGAGTATTTGTGCGTTTTGCACGAATTTTGCAACAAAATGTATAATAAAATATATAAATTAACACAGAATATTAAAAGATACCATACAATGAAAAAATTTATCTTAACATCGTTAATCATATTATTTGTAGTAAGTTATTCATTTGCTCAAGAGGTTAGACCCGGAGTTGGAACTTCGGCACAAGTTGAAAACGTAAATTTACCTATAGCCGAATACAATACTCTAACTTATGATTATGGCAATATCGAGCAAGGTACACCCAAAGAGGCAACCTTCGTTTTGACAAATAAAGGCAGAGAGCCGCTTATAATTACAAGTGCACGAGCCAGTTGCGGATGTACCAACTTAAAATACTCACGCGAACCCATTTTGTCGGGCAAAGAAACTGTAATTTCGGTTACCTACAACGCCGCAGCTATGGGCAATTTCCTCAAAACCGTAACAGTAACAACAAATGCCGATGATAAACCTGTAGTTTTGAAAATTAAAGGACAGGTTGTTGCGAAGAAAGAATAGTTCGGGGTGCGTGTTGCGTGTTGCGTGGTTCGGGGCAATTAGCAATTAATAATTAACAATTAGCAATTAATTTTTGGCTTTTAGCAAGGTCTAGCCCCGAAGTTTCGAGACTAACAGCTAACAACAAAAGGCACTTCTGATTTCTAACTTCTAATTTTATTCAGCTAAAGGCGACTTCTGATTTCTAACTTCTAACTTCTAATTTTATTCAGCCAACGGCTAACAGCCAATAGCTAAAGGCTATCAAAGATTATCCTCCGCCCACCATTCAGCATACGAGGTAGCGGTTTCGCTCAGTTTTAGATGATGAAGTTTTACGTTATCGGGTAATTTTTGAGAAATAATTTTTGTAAAATCTATCAAAAGGTTTTCGCTTGTGGGTTGATACGGGACGTAAATTACTTTAAATTCTTCCGTTGATATTTGTAATGAAGTATCGTTTTTATAATCGTGTGATAAAACTAATGCATGATTGAATTTATCGACAATAGCTGTGTTTACTATTCGCTTTAGGTCGGAAAAATCTATAACCATTCCGTATTTCGGATTATTTTTGTCGGATATGGGAGTTCCAATAACGGTAACTTCTAATTTATACGAGTGCCCGTGAATGTTTTTACACAAACCGTCGTAGCCTTTTAGTGCGTGCGCTGTTTCAAAGCTGAAAATTTTTGTTACTCTGATTTTGTCCATATTTTATTATTTAATGCCTACAAAGATGAGGTTCTGATAATTTTTGTTTGGTAAATTGAACCCTTAACCTTATCGATTAGTTGTATCAAATACACGCCTTCGGGAATTGAACTCAAGTTGATACTACCTTTGTTTAATTCAAAATCAACATTAAAAGACATTTTCTTTCCATCTACCGAAAACAAAAATATCTCAATATTATCTCCTTTTATATTTATATCGAAAGGCAGATTTATGTTCACTACGTCGCAAGTTGGGTTTGGGTAAACGGTAAGGCTGTTTATTCTTGCATAATATTTACCGAAGCCTAAATCTTCTCTCCAAATCATTTCAACAAATTCGGGGTGGTCGATAAAGGGATTTCTGTTGCCTTGTATAGCGTAAACGGCATTATTTCTATCGATTTCTTTTTGCGAAACCGGATCGTCTTTTGCCCAATCTCTCATCATTTGCAGTGCCCAAGGTTTTAGCTGAGAACCGTTTACCATAGGACTCCCGCTCCAGCCGCCATCTTCCTTATAGTATCTGGTAGCCATGTAAAAGTAGGTTCTTGCCAAATCGCCTTTGTACTCGTCTATAGGTTCAAACACCGTACCGTTGTAGCCATTTATACAGCTGTTACCAACTTTGGAACCGTTGGTCGATGTCCACGTTGCACTGCTGACTTCGCCGTAAGGATAATTACTTCTTCTACCGTTTACGTAGCCATCGGTAGGGTATAGGTGAAACAAATCGGTGTACATTGGATAACCTTCGTTGAACCAACTTTTAGGGAACGAGTGCTCGCGGTTGTAACAATCGCCTTCGCCGGAATAATTGCCGCATTGGTCGTTACCGAAAGTGTATTCATATTGCGGAGTGCCGTTGGGTCTGTCGGAATACATATCCCAAACCTTACCGTTTACCTTTTTGTCGGTAGTTCTAAAATGTGTCCATAGCGATTGATACGATTGCACTTCATGATTTTTGATAATATCGTGAAGAGCTTGTTGCAGTTGCACTCCGTACTTTCCCATAGCATTATTGTAGTATCCTGCAGGAGCCTGAGCAAATGAAACAAAGCCGGCAATTATGAGTGCAATCAGTAATAAATTTGTTTTCATAATATATTAAGCGTTTATAAAAAGAAAATAACAGTTTGTACAATAGCCAAGATTATAAGTATGAGTCCGGCAATAGGACCAAAGCGAAGTTTGCTTGCAATTTCGGGTAACCTATTACCAATTAGAAAAAACAATATTATGCCCACAGTTAAAACACTTCCGAGGATAATGGCGGTTTTGTATATATTAAAAATTAAAACCCCAACTGCAATGGCAATTACAAAAGTAGTAATCCCGTCGAAAGCAGCCAATAGTGCGGTAGTCTTGGCTTTTGAAAAATCGTATTTAGGCAAACCTTTAGATGTATTTATTGACGAAATAAACATTTTTAGTCCGAAAATAATCGTAATCACCAAAAATGTTATGATATTAAAAACTTCGTTTGTTCCGCTAAGTCTGTTTCCAATATTAATTCCCAACAACAGTAAAATCCATTGAATTAATATGTACAATACCAATGCTTTGCCAATTGCCCCAAAAGATTTTTTCATATGACTTCCTGCAATTGCAAGGCTATGTCCGAAGTAGAGAACTAACGCTAAAGCCACTAAAACAATACTAAAATTATTCATTATTTTTACGTTTTACCAATTGACTACTGTACCGCGAGTAATAAAAACATCTCAATCGGAGTGGAAATATTATACATTCCGACTGAGATGCTACTTGTTTATGCTGTTCGACATTATTAAAAAATGTTCTATTTTAAATTTTTTCCAATTTAATGGTAAAGTGTCTCAAAACAGGAGCTTCGTAAGTTATAGCGTATCCTGTTTTAATGCTGTTTCTGCGTTCAAACACGTTAGCCATAGCTACAGCAACGTAGTTTAGATGGTCGTTGGTGTATGTACGGCGTGGTATCGCAAGTCGTAGAAGTTCAAGCTCGGGATATCTATTTTCGCGAGTAACAGGGTCTCTATCGGCGAGAAGCGCTCCAATTTCAACAGCCCTAACTCCTGCTTCTATATACAGTTCTATACCTAGAGTTTGAGCTTTAAATTGCTCTTTCGGAACTTGAGTTAATATTTTGCTGGCATCGACGAAAATAGCGTGTCCGCCGTATGGAAGTTGAACCGGAACACCAAAGTCGGTGAGGCGTTTACCAAGCAAGCCTACTTGTTTAATTCTGGAATCTAAGTATTCAAATTCGGTTCCTTCGTACAAGCCTTGAGCAATGGCGTTTAGGTCTCTACCGGCAAGTCCGCCGTAGGTAATATAACCTTCGTTCAAAATACTGAATACCGATACTTTTTGGAACAAATCCGGATCGCGCATAGCAACAAAACCACCAATATTAACTATAGCGTCTTTTTTGCTACTCATGGTCATGGCGTCGCAGTAAGAGTACATTTCTTTAACAATTTCTCTAATGGATTTGTTTTGCTGACCTTCTTCTCTCATTTTAATGAAGTAAGCATTTTCGGCAAAGCGAGCCGAGTCGTAAAAAACTGGTACACCATATTTTGTAGCCAAAGCTTTTACTTCTTTCAGGTTTTTAAGCGAAACAGGTTGTCCGCCCGACGAGTTACAAGTAACTGTCATAACAATAAACGGTATGCGCTGTTTATCGCTTTTCTTTTTCAAAACATCTTCCAATTTATTTAAATCGACGTTACCTTTAAAAGGGTGAGTGTTGGTTGTGTCGAAAGCTTCGTCGATGGTGCAATCGACGGCAAAAGCTTTTCTAAACTCAATATGTCCTTTTGTGGTATCAAAGTGTGAGTTTCCGGGAATAAGGTCGTTTTCTTTTACTAGCGTACTAAAAAGAATATTTTCGGCAGCTCTTCCTTGGTGTGTAGGAATAAAATGATCGAAACCTAAAATATCTTTAATTGCATTTTTCAGGTTGAAATACGATGATGCACCGGCATAGCTTTCGTCGCCCAACATCATGGCACTCCATTGCTTGTCGCTCATAGCACCCGTGCCCGAATCGGTAAGCAAGTCGATGTAAACTTGTTCGCTGCTTAGGGCAAACAAATTGTAATGAGCATCTTTTATCCATTTTTCGCGTTGTTCGCGTGTGCTGGGATGTATGGCTTCAACCATTTTTATTCTATAAGGTTCTGTGAAAGGTAATTGCATAATATATTATTTTTAAAAAATTATTATTGTAAATGTTGTTTTATTATTCAGTCGCAAAGGTAAACATAATTAAATTAAAACAACTAACTAAAAGTTTATTTTTTTATGCAACACTTGACTTTTGTTCTAAGCTGCTGTATCTTTGCAAGATAATAATTAAGTCGGAAACCGCAAAATTATTCTACAGAAACCTTTAAAACAATACGATTATGAAAAAATTAATTTTTAGATTTTTATTAATCTTGGCTACATTTTTATTGTATGCCGAATACTCATCTAAAGCTCATGCTTCAAATATTTTTACCGAAGTAGAAAACCCTTTCGGATTTGAAGGCGAATGGACACATCTCAACGGACCTTATGGAATATCACCGAGAGAAATAGTTGTTGATAGCAATAATAATTTGTACATGATTGGAGGTCGTGGATTACGTAAATCAGTTAATAATGGTGAAAGCTGGACTTTAATTAACGGAGATGTGTTTGGTAATTCATTGACACTTGTAGATGACCATACAATGTTGATTGGAGACTGGGGAGGTGCTTTTCGTTCTACAGACTGCGGAAATACTTGGGATACAATTCTTAATATCAATATTAATTATTGGATTACAGATGTTAAGTCTTTCGGAAATGATATGATATTTGCGTCTTTAGTTAATTTTTTTGGAGCTGGAGGAGTATATAAGTCGGTTGATGGTGGTGAAAATTGGCGGCTTATCAGTTTTGAATCGGTGTTTTGCTTGGAAATTGACCAGAATGGTACGTTGTATGCAGGAACTTCAGATAATTTGTACAAATCTGATGACTTTGGTGAAACATGGACACCTTTGCTCAATGATTATGCAAGTATAGCAGCAATATCAACTGACAACAACGGAAGTGTTATTGCCGTTTCCAATAATGATTATGGGGCAAGTAGGATGTACATTTCAAAAGATTATGGTGAAACTTGGAGACGTGGCGAATTGATAAAAAAATACATGTATGTAATTCACGATTTTGAAGGAAATGTTTTAGCTGCCACTCAGCATGGCGAACTATTTAAATTTGATGCTAATTGCGAGAATTGGACTCTTGAGTTAAAAATATCCACACCACTTCTTTGCATAGCCGAAAATAGCAATCACGACTTATTTGTCGGTGCTGGCAATAGCTTTGGTATATATAGGAGATTGTATAATAACTCTAGTTGGGAAATTGTTAATGACAGCTTGCCATATCTTGAAATTAGAACAATAGGTCAATTTAGTACGGGAGAGATAATTGTTGGAACAAATGGCGGAGCTAGAATAAGCGAAGATGAAGGAGAAAGCTGGCATCAATTCAGTGAAAAATTAGGCAGAAAAAATATTGTTTCAATGACCATAACTCCCGACGATTACGTGTTTGTGGGAACGTCGGCTACAGGAGGCGGAGGTATTTACAAAAGACATGTTTACGATACTGCTTGGACTGTAAGCCATCCTCCATACGACTTAGTTTATGCGTTAGCAAATGACAGTCAGGGGGTCTTGTACGCAGGTGCACAATCGAGTGTTAAGAGATCACTAGATAATGGTGTTACATGGGAAAACGCCAGTAATGGCATGGCTGGCTGGCATGCGTTTGACTTTGAGTGTGACAATAATGGCAATGTTTATGCTGCAACTAGTAGTGGTATATATATATCAGAAAATCATGGTGAATTGTGGAGTATATTTGGTTTGCAAAATAAAAATGTTTTACTAATCAAAATTATTGACAATTATTTTTATGCTGCCGGCGAAGGAGGAGTGTATCGTAAAGCTTTAGACAGTAATAAATGGATTTCGATAAACAACGGTCTAACTGAATTTCATGTTTTAGACATAGAAATTGACGATAAACAAACTCTTTATATGGCAACAATGGGATGTAAAGTATATTATTCCGATGACTATGGTGATAATTGGCAGGAGGCACAACCTGATATAGCTTGTAATGTTCAAGCCATTAAGTTTTTAAATAATTCAGTTTTTTTTGGGTCTAATTTTGATGGTATTTTTAAACTTTGCAGAAATCTTGATAAGTTTAATGTATTTGCCTACGTAAAGCCACCAAATACAGGAACTGTGAGCGGAACAGGTTGCTACAATAAGGGCGAAACTGTTGTTTTATCGGCTCAAGCAAACGAAGGCTACATTTTTTCCAATTGGACGGAAAACGGTCAAATTGTTTCAACTCAAGAAAATTATACTTTTACTATAAATGAAAACAGATATTTGCACGCCAACTTCAAGCCCGCTACCGGAATAGATAATTCTTTACTAATCTCAGCAGATGTTTATCCAAATCCTTTTAATGATAAGATTAGTATAAAAATAAACGAAGTTAATCCTCAAAATGTTGAAATTCAACTTATAAATAGTTTAGGACAAACAGTTTATAGTAAAAACCACAAAGTTGCAGATAACGAGATTATTGTAAACACTCAATCGCTGCCTGCAGGAATTTACATTTGCCGAGTGTTGTCAAATAATAAACCAATTTCATCAAATAAAATTATAAAAACGAAATAAGCATAAAAATTCACCTTGTTAGTAACCCTTTAAAACCACACAATTATGAAAAAATTACTACTCCTATTAGCTTTTGCATTAATTTGCATAAGTGCAAAAGCCCAAACAATAACGTGGGAAAAGATAAATCTTCCTTATAAGACATGTGTGTACGACATGGTTGTGAACAATAAGGGAGATATATTTATTGTTGCTAAATCGGAAAATTCTCATGCAGATACTGCTGTAATCCTTCGTTCTACTGACAATGCGACAACTTGGCATGAAGTGTCAAGAATTTGGAATTCTTCAGTGATAAGCATGACCATAAATAATAGGCAAGAAGTTTTTTTGTCCAACGGAGGACTTTGGAAATCAGACTCAACCGGTACTATTTGGAACAAATTTGTGGTAGGCGGCATTGATAATCTTTCGTATTCTAAAATTAAATGTTTGGGAAGCGATTCGCTACTTGTTCTTGGAGTAACATTAGGAGAAGGCGGTAATAATGATATATTACTAAAGACACCTGATTTAGGCTTATCTGTTGACACACTGTATTATGAGCCTCATTGTGCTATGACAATAACAACAGGTGTTGAATTTTATCCACCAAATGATATATTTATTGCCATAACTGATTTTCCCATGATGGGAATGTGTGGTGGTGTTTTCCGTACTCAAAATGATGGATTAAGCTGGACTGAAATAGGTTTAAGTGATCAGCAAATTTCCGGTGTTACCATGACAGAACAAGGTAACTTATTTATCTCTTCGTGGCAATCGCTCACACCCAATACCAGCACATCAGGTGTATTTATTCTCTACAGCGGGACTGATACTTTTGTACAATGCTTTGACTACGCTTTCATAACCGATGTAGCGGTTAACTCAAGCAGTTATATTTTCGCATCATTTAATACTTACCATGGTACTTTTCCTATATACCTATCAACAGACAACGGTAGTACATTTGCACCTTGTTCTGACGAAATGGATGGCATTTTTAGGTTATATTGCGATAAATTTGATTACGTATATGCTTTCCCCGAACGTAGCGAAAATTTCATTTACAGAACCGCTAGTCCGACAACGAATAACGACGAGAAAATGCTAAACGCATGTAAACCAAACGTATATCCAAACCCTTTTAATGATAAGATTAGTATAAAAATAAACGAAGTTAATCCTCAAAATATTGAAATTCAACTTATAAATAGTTTAGGACAAATAGTTTATAGTAAAAACCACGAAGTTACGGATAACGAGATTATTGTAAACACCCAATCGCTTCCTGCAGGAATTTACATTTGCCGAGTTTTGTCAAATAATAAACCAATTTCATCAAATAAAATCATAAAAACGAAATAAGCGTAAAACACAAAACTTATTTCATACACACTCAAAAAAAACTACAGCACTAAAATGTGTTATATTTTGAGGTATTATTACCTTTGTACAATTATAAAAAAGACGAAATGAATATGGCAGAGATAAGGGTTACGTGTTGTCCCGAAATTTCGGGATGTTGCGAGGCGAACGGTGGATAGTGAATGGTGATGGATGAATAGTGTACGGTGCAAAACACCAAGCACAGACCACCAACAACCAACCACTGTAGCCCACCAATCACCAACCACCAATCACTGACCACTATGCCAATTGTTCATTGTTCATTGCTAATTGCTAATTGCCAAATATGACACAAGATAAATTCTCCGACCGAAAGAATCATATTATTGCTGCGGTAGTAATAATAGGGGTTCTTTATGTGGCTCGGTTATTTTACTTGCAAGTTATTGATACAAGTTATAAGGTATCGGCAAATCGCAATGTTTTGAGGTACGAAACTCAATATCCGCAACGTGGCTTAATCTACGACCGCAATGGGAATTTGCTTGTTTACAACGAAATTGTTTACGATCTGATGGTAATTCCGGTTCAAGTCGAAGACCCCGATACAACAGAGTTGTGTTTGGTATTAGGAATAGATAAAACCGGCTTTGAACAAAGAATATTGAATGCCAAAAAGTATTCGAGCATGCTTCCTTCTGTTTTCGAAAAACAAATTTCAAAGGAGACTTTTGCCTACATCGAAGAAAAACTTTATAAGTACAAGGGTTTTTTCATTCAGCCACGTACTTTACGGAAGTACCCCAAAGCGGTAGGAGCTCACTTGCTCGGATACGTGGGCGAGGTAACCCATAGCGATATTGACAAAGACTCGTACTACAAACAAGGAGACTATATCGGTGTTAGCGGATTAGAAAACACTTACGAGGTTGAATTGCGAGGCATAAAAGGACTTAAAATTAAAATGGTTGATGTGCACAATCGTTACGTGGGCATGTTTGAAGACGGCAAATACGATACTCCTGCAATAGGCGGGTCAAATTTGTACACAGGCATTGATATTGAGCTTCAAGAGTACGGCGAAAGGCTTATGCGAAACAAGTTAGGAAGTATTGTCGCTATTGAACCGCAAACGGGTGCTATTTTGTGTTTTGTGTCAAGTCCTACGTACGACCCAAACCTTTTAGTAGGTAGAGTTAGAGGTAAAAACTTTAAAGAGCTGAGTACCAACAAATACAAACCTTTGTTAAATAGAGTAACTCAGGGACAATACCCGCCCGGGTCAACGTTTAAAATGGCAAACTCGTCGGTGGCATTGCAGCTAAACGTTATCAATTCCAATACCATGTTCAGTTGTCAGGGTGTTGCTTCGTCCCCAATACGTTGTACACACTCGCATGCAACGCCTTTAAATATTTATACTGCAATTCAGCAGTCGTGTAATCCGTTTCAGTATCAGGCATTTAGGGCTGTTTTGAACAATAAAGATTATAAAACCGTAAAAGAGCGTTACGATGTTTGGCGATTTCATATTATGAGTTTGGGATTTGGCAAAGCTTTTAATACGGATATTGCCTACGAAAAAAGCGGAAATGTTCCTACTTCGGATTATTTCGATAAAATGTACGGTAAAGACCGTTGGAACTCTCTAACAATAAGGTCTTTGTCTATTGGTCAGGGAGAAATATTGGCTACTCCTTTGCAGTTGGTAAATTATGCCGCAATAGTTGCAAACAACGGCTTTTACTATCCACCGCACATTGTTGAAGCGGTTGGCAACAGATATAATAAAACTCGGTTTACATCGCAAAAAACATATACAAGCATATCGGCAGATAATACCATGACAATGAAAGAGTGTATGACTGAGGTATTTGAAGCAGGTACAGCGCGAGCTTATGCAACAAGCAAATTTACTCAAGCCGGCAAAACCGGTACAGCCGATAATCCCCACGGAAAACCGCATTCTACATTTATCGCTTTTGCTCCGGTAGAAGAACCGAAAATAGCAATATGTGTTGTTGTGGAAAATTCGGGCTATGGCTCAACTTGGGCGGCTCCTATAGCTTCGCTTATGATGGAAAAGTATATTACAAAAGAAATTTCGCGTCCTGAAATTGAGGAACGTATGTTAAACTCTAATCTTATAGGTAATGATTAAGGACAGAAGCATAATAAAGCAAATAGATAAAACCATAGTGTACCTGTACTTGGCTTTGGTATTAATAGGATGGTTTAATATTTATGCTTCTGCGTATAATTCCGACCATTTCAGCATTTTTGATATATCGCAAGTATACGGCAAACAGCTGTTATGGATAGGCGGAGCTATAGTAATTGCATTTGTGATTTTACTATTAGACCATAAAGTTTTCAACTCTTTTGCCATTCTCATTTACGCACTGAGTATATTGATGCTGATATTGGTATTATTGACGGGAAAAACCATTTCGGGATCAAAATCGTGGTTTCAAATTGGGAGTTTTGCGTTACAGCCGTCGGAATTGTCGAAATTTTGTACCAATCTGGCTTTAGCTCACCTATTATCATCGCCAAATTTCAGCGTAAAAAACACAAAGCACAAACTTTTGGCGTTATTTATAATTCTGTTGCCCACAGCATTTATTTTATTGCAAAACGATACAGGTTCGGCTCTTGTTTACAGTGCATTTATTATTGTTTTGTACCGAAAGGGACTTCCAAGTCGTTATATAATAATGGGTTTGGTAGCTATTTTTCTTAGCATCATGGCATTGCTTTTCGACCAATATATTATAATAGCAGCAATTGCAGCTATAACTTTAATACTGTTTTTGTTTGTTTTCAAACTAAAAAGAAATACCATTCTACCGTTATTGGCAGCGTTTATAGTTTCTGCGGGAATTGTTTTAAGCGTCGATTTTGTATTCGATAATGTTTTGGAACCGCATCAGAAAACACGTATAAATGTGTTGCTTGGCAAAGAATTGGATCTTTACGGTGCCGGATACAACGTCAATCAATCAAAAATAGCAATAGGTTCGGGCGGATTTTTTGGGAAAGGCTTTTTGAAAGGAACTCAAACAAAATTCGACTTTGTTCCCGAGCAAAGCACCGACTTCATTTTTTGCACTATAGGCGAGGAATGGGGCTTTGTAGGGTCGATAATTGTGCTGGCGATGTTTTTGGGCTTAATTATCAGAATAATACAAGTTGCCGAAAGACAGAGGTCTGAATTTAGTCTGCTGTACGGTTATGGCGTTGCAGCCATACTTTTATTTCACGTTGCTATAAATATTGGCATGACTTTAGGATTGCTGCCCGTAATAGGAATACCCTTACCTTTTTTTAGTTACGGAGGCTCTTCTCTTTGGTCGTTTACTATATTATTATTTATTTTTGCAAAATTAGATTCAAGTAGATTAAAATTATTTTAAACATATGAAAGTAAACACAAATAAACCAAAAATTTTAGTTACCGGTGGAATGGGATACATTGGTTCGCATACTGTTGTTAAATTAGCAGAAAACGATTTTTATCCGATTATTATTGACAATTTATCCAATTCGTCGGAAAAAGTGTTGGGAAATATTGCAAAAATTCTTGGCTATACGCCACCGTTTGTCAAATTAGACCTTTGCGACCAAAATAAAGTTGCCGAATTTTTCGACAACAACAAAGATATAAAAGGAGTAATACATTTTGCTGCTCTTAAAGCAGTTGGAGAATCGATGGAAATACCTATAAAATATTATCAGAATAATATTATTTCCTTGCTAAATGTGTTGGAGAACATGAAAACCCACAATATCGAAAATATTGTGTTCAGTTCGTCATGCACGGTTTACGGTCAGCCAGATAAATTACCTGTTACTGAAAGTAGTCCTATAAAAGAAGCTGTTTCGGCTTACGGAAATACAAAGCAGATGTCGGAAGATATTTTAAAATTCACCTGCGATGCTCATAATATAAAATGTATTTCTCTCAGATACTTCAATCCTATTGGAGCACATGAGTCGGCGTTAATCGGCGAGTTGCCTATAGGCGTGCCAAACAACCTAATGCCTTTTATTACTCAAACTGCTGCAGGCATCAGAGAGCAACTCAAAGTATTCGGCGGCGATTACAACACTCCCGACGGAACTGCTATAAGGGATTACATACATGTTGTAGATTTGGCACAAGCTCACGTTTCGGCGGTAAATCGTATGCTTAATAATCAAACCAAAAGCAAATTGGAGTTTTTCAATGTAGGTACGGGCAATGGCTACTCAGTGTTAGAAGTTATTAATTCGTTTGAAAGAGTTAGCAATAAAAAACTCAACTACGTTATTACCGAACGCAGAAGCGGTGATATTGAAAAAGTTTGGGCAGATACCAACAAAGCCAATAAAGAATTGGGTTGGAAAGCAGAATTGTCCTTAGACGAAATGACTTTGTCGGCTTGGAATTGGCAGTTGGCGTTAGGAAAAAATAAATAATTTTAATGGAAAAAACGTTTAGTTTTAATATAAAACTTACCTTTGCAAACTTCATCGGGATGTAGCGCAGTCTGGTAGCGTGCTTCGTTCGGGACGAAGAGGTCGCTGGTTCGAGTCCAGTCATCCCGACCAATCAAAGGCAATTAAGCCACTTTAGCTCAGTTGGTAGAGCAGTGCATTCGTAATGCACCGGTCGAGGGTTCGAGTCCCTTGAGTGGCTCTATTTTCAAGAACAATGCTGTACGTAGTCCCAACCCCAATAGGAAATTTAAGCGACATAA
>JAQVEX010000008.1 GCA_028697555.1 Lentimicrobiaceae bacterium
ATTAGCACAAATAGCAGCATTAGCTCCTGCAAAAGCAGTAGGTGATTGATGAACCGTTACCTGCATGCTTTCAGGTGTTTCGAGAGTGCAGCCATTAGCATCGGTGTAGTTGACAAGTACATTATGAGTACCTGCATTAGTCCATTGAACTGTGGCTTGATAAGTACCATTAGCGCTTATGATATTACCTCCGCTTGATAAACTCCATGTGTACCCTTGCATGCCTGCTTCAGTTATGTAAACATATTGCTCATTTACGCAACAGGGTGTGGTGCCTGTAATACTGATTGTTGGTAAAGGATTTACAGTTACAATTTTTTCGGTTATCCTTGCACCGCAATTATGTGAAGTGGAGACTAGAGTTAGAGTTTGTTGACCCACACTAGTCCATTTAACGGATACAGTGCTTGTGTTGTTAGCTCCTATTATTGTACCACCAATAACCGACCAGGAGTAGCTGGTTAGATTTGCAGGGGTTGCATCATAATTGATTACCGAGTTTAAGCAAGCAGTATTGTCACCGTTTATTATTGGGACTGGATCATCTACTACTGTTATGGTTAACGAGGGTGATAAGCCACCAACTCCGCAATTCTCATTATAGCCTCGTACCTGAAGTGTACCACCGGAACCGAGAGTTGGAAAAGTGAGCGTTATGGAATTGGTTAGTGTTGTATCAATACTGCCATCGGGTTTGTGCCAAATGTATTTCTCTGCGGAAGTGATTGGCGGTATCGTGTAGGTCTCTATGCCACCTACGCAGACTGTACCTTCACCTGTTGGGGCTACTGCAGGTGTTACTGGTATTGACATTACCTGAACGACTAAATTATAACTGCCTTCAGTAAGATAGTACCACCAGGTATTAATCATCCTATTATCTCCAAAAGGTCTACTCCAGGAATGACAGCCTGTAACATACGTAGACGTAGGATAAACACATCCTACATCAATATTAGCAGTACCGCCGTAAATACTAGTATCGTCCCAATACACCGGCAGAATTGTAGAGCCTGTCGGTAGTGGTCGCACAATGTCAACCTTTATTCCCCAAGGGTTAGCTTCCATATCCCAAAAAGGCAAGTTGGTTAATCCATGCATATAGGATACACTTGTATTAATGTTATCACCAGCAGATACAGGTTGATTATATCCATTAAGACCATTCCATTTTATGGTATCAACAAGTGAGCAGTCAGGAGAACCTGTAACTTCTCCTGTCAAAACAACATCTTCACCTCCGGCTCCAGCGGGAGGAACATCTATATTTAATGTTATTGTCCCGGGTTGTGTTACTCTTATCAAATAATCTATACTACCATCACAATTACTATTTGTAGATACATTACATATGGTTCCGGGCGTTCCTGTAGGATAAACGTTTATATCGGGATTATTTAAAAATAATTTATACTGGGGCAAATCGCCGCCTGCGGGCCAGTTTGGAGTGGATTTTCTATCTTGAATCCAATTGCCTGTATTGGAAACACCCCATTGGTTACAATATGCCGAAAAAACTCCACCCGCAAGACCATTAAGATCCACAGAGGTAACAATACCGTCGTCGGAATAAACATAAAACTTAGTCATACATATGGGTTGATTTGCATAGGTAGTATTATTTGTAACTTGCCATGCCTTACTCCATAGACGTCCTAATTTCATTCCACTATTAACACTATTTACAGTAATATCAAATCTGCTAACTGTACTGTATGGCACATGTGAACCAGCCAAATCAGAAGCAAACTCAATATAATAATCTCCATTTTTTTGAGGAGTTATTACTAAAGGTGAGTATCCTGCAGGGTTACCTCCACCTATATTAGGTCCGGCATAAGCCTGAGAATGAGTGTTAATGAAACCTGCTTCTCCATCGACGGGCATGAGTTTAAATCCACCCGAAATGTCTATTCCATCAGGGTCTTTAAAACGATAATACATTGCTGTTGTTCCTAAGTTATGGGCAACCTCTCCAAAACCAAAATATA
Source organism: Lentimicrobiaceae bacterium (assembly GCA_028697555.1). Classification (NCBI taxonomy): domain Bacteria; kingdom Pseudomonadati; phylum Bacteroidota; class Bacteroidia; order Bacteroidales; family Lentimicrobiaceae; species Lentimicrobiaceae bacterium. Next base: position 1,992 of record JAQVEX010000008.1, read on the forward strand.
TAACTTCTTTTGTATGGTCGGCTATGTGCACATTAAGTCTATATGGTTCGGGGCAGCCATTTTGAGCAAAAAGAGTTCGATGTTCGCCGATATCAGTATATAAACACAATTTGCAACATTGCGAAGCAGGACCATGGGATGGCTCAAGTTCTTTAGTACCTTCGGCATACGCAATAAACGGTAAAAAAAAGATTGAAATACTCAGTACCATCATTTTAAAATGATTGTATATACATTGTATCAATCCTTTTTTTCTCATAAAATTTTTATTGAGGCTATAAAGGTACAATATTTTTATTTTCAAAGTGTTTATTTATCAATAAATAAAATTGCATGCTTACGCAGAAGGCAGAATGGTGCTAAAAACGCCTACTTTTAACAACAAAAAATCTTAATATTACAAAGTAGTTTAGTACCTTTGCACACGAAAAACAATAAATAAATATGGATTATTCGTTCAAAGATATAGAAGAAAAATGGCAAAAACGCTGGCAAGATGAACAGGTTTACGAAACTAAGATAGATGAAGATAAACCTAAGTTTTACGTTTTAGACATGTTTCCTTATCCATCTGGTGCGGGCTTGCATGTCGGTCACCCATTGGGTTACATTGCTTCCGACATTTTTTCAAGATATAAAAAGCTGAAGGGTTTTAATGTCCTTCATCCCATGGGATACGACGCTTTTGGACTACCTGCCGAGCAATACGCTATACAAACAGGTACGCATCCGGCAGTAACCACTGAAAAAAACATTGTTAGATACAGACACCAATTAGACCGTATTGGCTTTTCGTACGATTGGAGCAGAGAAGTTAAGACCTGCGACCCTAAGTATTATCACTGGACGCAATGGGCTTTTGTAAAAATGTTCAACTCGTGGTACAACAATGAAACACAAAAAGCCGAAGATATTTCAACATTGATAAAAGAATTTGAACGAAACGGAAACGTAAATATAAACGCCAGCACGACTTTTAAAGGAACTTTTACAGCCAACGATTGGAACAGCTTTGCCGAAAAAGAGCAACAAGATATTTTGATGAATTACAGAATTGCGTTCAGAGCAGAAAGTTCGGTAAATTGGTGTCCCGAATTGGGAACTGTTCTGGCAAACGATGAGGTTTCGGAAGGTTTGAGCATTAGAGGCGGTTATCCTGTCGAGAAAAAACTCATGATGCAGTGGATGCTTAGAATTACAGCGTATGCAGACAGGCTTTTGGACGGACTTGACGATTTGGACTGGAACGAATCTATTAAAGAAATACAACGCAACTGGATTGGCAAGAGCAAAGGTGCAAGCATTTGGTTTGATATAGAAAATTCGGACAAGAAAATCGAAGTGTTTACTACCAGACCCGATACCATATACGGTGCTACCTTTATGGTTCTAGCACCCGAACACGAACTCGTTGCCGAAATAACAAACAAGGATCAAGAAAAAGCCGTAGCCGACTACGTTGCGTGGACTAATTCAAGAACGGAAGTCGAAAGGATGTCGGAAGTTAAAAAGGTTAGCGGTGAGTTTACAGGTGCATACGCTATTAATCCTTTAAATGGCAACAAAATCCCCATTTGGATAGCCGATTATGTTCTTATGGGGTACGGAACCGGTGCTATTATGGCTGTTCCGGCACACGATAGTCGCGACTTTTTATTTGCCAGACATTTTAATCTTCCCATAATTCAGGTTGTAAAAAACACCAAAGACGAAGTAACCGTTCCTACCGATGAATGGACTGAACCCTACGATTCTAAAGACGGTTATTCCTGCAATTCGGATATAATTAACGGTTTGAGTGTTGAAGAAGCAATAAAAAAGATTATCGAAGAAGTTGAGAATAAACAGATAGGAAAAGCTGTAACAAACTACCGTCTGCGTGATGTTATTTTCAGTCGTCAGCGATATTGGGGTGAGCCGATACCGATATATTACAAAGACGGCATAGCATACAGCTTGAAGGAAGAAGAATTACCACTTTGTTTGCCTAACGTTGATTCGTATCTTCCAACATCAACAGGTGAGCCGCCATTAGCAGGACTTTCAGACTGGAAAACCAATGAAGGCTACCAACTAGAAGTTACCACAATGCCTGGTTTTGCCGGTTCAAGCGCCTACTATCTGAGATATATGGATCCTAAAAACGACAAAGAGCTTGTAAGCCAAAAAGCAATTAATTATTGGCAAAACGTCGATTTGTACGTTGGAGGAGCCGAACACTCAACCGGGCACCTTTTGTATGCTCGATTTTGGAACATGTTTTTGTTCGACCTTGGAATTACTATTTCAACCGAACCTTTCAAAAAAATGATTAACCAAGGCATGATTCAAGGTCGTTCGAGTATTGCGTACAGAATTAAAGGCGAAAATACTTTTGTTTCACATAATTTAATTGGAGATTACGACGTGCAACCTATTCACGTTGATATTGGACTTGTTCATAACGACATCTTGAACATTGAGAAGTTTAAGCAATGGCGTCCCGAGCTTGCTGATGCAGAGTTTATTTTGGAAGATGGTAAATACATTTGCGGTTGGGAAATTGAAAAAATGTCGAAATCGTTGTACAACGTTGTAAACCCCGACGAACTTATAGACCAATACGGAGCCGATACATTAAGAATTTACGAAATGTTTTTAGGTCCTATTGAACAAGCTAAGCCATGGGATACTAACGGCATTGAAGGTGTTAGCAGATTTATCAGAAAGTTTTGGAGACTGTTTCATGATAATAACAACGATTTTGTTGTATCAGACGAAACTCCCACAAAAGATGAATTGAAAATTCTACATAAAACCATAAAAAAAGTTGAAGAAGATATAGAACGTTTCTCTTTCAACACAGGCGTCAGTGCCCTAATGATATGCGTTAACGAACTTACCGACCTTAAATGCAACAAACGCAGCATTTTGAACGACTTGATTATATTAGCTTCGCCTTACGCACCGCACGTTGCCGAAGAATTATGGCATCTTATGGGTAACCAAACATTTGTCGTTGAACAAAAATTTCCTGTATACAATCCTGAATATATAGTGGACGACACATTTAAATACCCTGTTTCGTTTAACGGTAAAACTCGTTTCTTTATCGAACTGCCTGCATCGCTTAGTAATGCTGAGATTGAAGCAGCCGTCAGACAAGCTCCTGAAACAACAAAATGGGTTGCCGATAAGTCAATTAAGAAAATAATTATCGTGCCTAAAAAGATAGTGAACTTTGTTATCGGCTAAAATTCTGATTTATGAATTATAAAAATCAAAATAACAAACAATACAAAGAACGTAAGAAGCCAAAGAACTTAATTTACGGTGTTCATCCAATACTTGAAGCGATTAACAGCGACAAGCAAATTGAAAAAATATTTATTTCACGCGATACAACCACACCTCAGATTAAAGAAATATGGCAACTTGCAAGAGCTAAGCAAATATATATTCAAAAAGTTCCGACAGCAAAACTACAATCACTTACCAACGGCAACCATCAAGGTGTTGCTGCATTTTTGTCTCTTATCGAGTATCAAGATATTGAAGAAATTTTGATGAAATCATTCGAAGAAGGTAAAAATCCTTTTGTATTAGTTTTGGATAGAATAACCGATGTTAGAAATTTCGGAGCGATAGCTCGTACAGCCGAATGCGGCGGAGTTGATTGCATTATCGTGCCATCGCAAGGCAGTGCAATGATTAATTCCGACTCGATAAAAACCTCAGCCGGAGCCCTGAACAGAATACCTATACACAGAAGTCATAATTTAAAAACCACACTCAATTATCTAAAAGGCTCTGGCTTATCAATATATGCTCTTACCGAACATGCAGAAGATTCGTATTACGATGTCAACTTTAACAAGCCTATCGCTATTGTTTTGGGATCCGAAGAAGACGGCATTTCTCCCGAATACTTGAAAATCTGCGATAGCGAAATTAAAATACCTATGGTTGGCAATATTTCGTCGTTAAATGTTTCGGTAGCCGCAGGAATTATTATCTTTGCTTCTGTAAAACAAAGACAAAATATTTAATCTAAATAAATTTGCCTTAAAATATGAACACTCGAATTAAGAAAAACACAACTTTTGCCATTGTATCTCTTTTGGTTCTTACTCTTTTGATTTCTTGTAAAAAAACCGAATATCAGTACCACCACGATGGTAGCCTTGAAGCCGAAATAGTTTACAGAGGGAAAAAACTGCACGGCACTACTAAATGGTATTATCCGATGGGAAACATCAAGCAAATTATTGAATACAAGAACAATAAGATTAACGGCGAGGTGAAAAAGTTTTACCCTACGGGAGAAAAAATGAGTTTGGAAAATTTTGTTGACGATAAATTAGACGGCGAAGCTATATATTGGCAGAAAAACGGAGGCATTTACGAAACACTTAATTACGACAAAGGTTTAAAAAATGGCGAATACATCAGCTACCACCCCAATAAATCAGTAAAAACAGAAGGCGGTTTCTACAACGACCTTTTCGACGGAGAATGGACATATTACGACGAAAACGGTATTACCGTGGGTAAAGGCGTTTTCGATAAGGGTAATGGCGAACTAACATCTTTTGATTTAAGAGGAAAAATTACCAGAAAAGTCAGTTATAAAAACAACATGAAAAACGGCGAGGAAATTTGGTACGATGAAAGTGGCAACGTCTCTAGAACCCTAATTTACGAAGACGATAAATTAGTTACGGAATAAAAACAAACTTGCTATGAATTTTGTTAAACAAATTCTGAAACCACTTTGCGTTATTGCAACTCTTGTTGTGGCACTAGCCTACTCGTGCAATAACAGAGAGTGGAACGATGACCCAAACTTTGAACTAAAATTCAGTAGCGATACCATCTTTTTTGATACGATTTTTACTTCCATCGGGACTTGCACCTACAACATAAAAATATACAACACCAGCAATAAGCCTGTAAATATCAAACAAATTATTTTGAAAAACGGCGAATCATCTCCTTTCAGGATTAATGTTGACGGTGTTAGTGGCACAACTTTCAACGATGTTGAAATATACGCCAACGACAGTTTGTTTTTATTTGCAAAAGCTACGATAGACCCCAACAACACAAGCACACCTTTTATTTGCGAAGACGATATTTTGTTTTTTGTAAATAACTCCAAACAAAATGTTAAACTGTTGGCTTGGGGACAGAATGCTCATTTTTATAATGATAGCACCATAAAAGGCAACATCACTCTCACAAACGACAAGCCACACGTGATTTACAAAACTCTGATTATTGATACCCTGTCGGAAATTAATATTGAAGAAGGCACACAGCTTTGTTTTCACAACGATGCTGCATTGATTGTAAAAAGCGGAGCAAAAATTTTGTCTCACGGAACCCTTGAAAATCCCGTAGTTTTTAGAGGCGATAAATATGCGGCAAATAAGCCTGATATAGATATAGTTCCCGGGCAATGGATAGGGATATTTTTTGAAAACAGTCACTCAAATGTTTTTACTTATACCGAGATCAGGAATGCAAAAGTCGGTTTATATATCGATAGTTGCGATAATAGCCAAACTGCAATAACGCTACACAACTGCCTTATAAGCAATAATGTTAGTTACGGATTACGTTCGGTTAATGCAAATATAATAGCTGCAAATACTGAATTTAGTAATAGCGGTGGTTATTTACTTTCTGTTGAAGGAGCAAGTACGTTAGATTTCAGGCACTGCACGTTTGCAAATTATTTTAGGTTTGGAAGTAGAAAAAGTTCTTCTATCCTTCTAGCTAACACATATTACGACACTAATTTCAATATAATTGCCGCACCAATTAATAATGCTTTGTTTGGGAATTGTATAGTTTACGGTTCTAGAACGGAAGAAATAAACATTAGAAAAGATGACAACAACAATTTTAATGTAATATTTAAAAATTGTTTGATACGTACCGAAAACAACGAAACTTACCAAACACTGTACAATAATTGTGTTTTTAACGAAGAGCCAAAATTTATCGATGTAAATGAATCTAACTTCCTATTAGATTCGCTATCGGCTGCGATAAATATAGGAAATGCCGAAATTATACTAACTTCACCATTGAATATTGAATACGACCGATTAGGAATTAGAAGAGAATTGCAAATTGATGCAGGTTGTTACTCGTATAATAAGACAGTACGTGGGTTGTAGCTTACTCTTAGCTATTGGCTGTTAGCTGATTCGTGTTGCGGGGTTCGAGTTCGACATTTTTGGTCATTTCAATGTTTTCGATTGCTGAAAGTCCCCGCTCGATTTGCAAAATCGAGCGAGCGTGGGTTCGACATTTTTGGTCATTGAGTACCGATATTGAGCGAAGCGAGATATCGGTGTATCGAAATGCCGAAAATGGAGGGAACATTGTCTCCAACACTTCGGCACTTCGATACGCCTTCGGCACTCAGTGACCGAAGTGTTTTAACTCGCACCATTCACCATTCACCAACCACTCATCACCACTTCAAGGTTTTATCAGACATCTATAACAAAACACTTCTACGTTATTAATATTGGGAACGGCGAGAGTTTCCGTAAAAGTAATTTTAATTTTTCTTGATTTAGTATTTTCTCCCTTTACCAATCGCTGATAGCCGACAGTTTTGCCTTTGCCGAACTCTATCCAATTGTTTCCGTCGTGAAATTCAACTTTAAAACCGGCTATATGTTGACCTAACTCAATATACTCTTGAATTTTAACAATGTTAAATTCTTTTATTTCGCCAAAATCGATAATTAAAAATCTGTTGCTGTCGTTATCTGTACATCTCCAATATGTGTTATAATCGCCGTCTATAGCATTAAAAGCCAAAAAATCTGCATTCTCACACGAAGAAGACTCAATTGTAGCGTTTTCGGATATTAAATTGTCCTTGTGTAATTTCTTGATTTCTTTCCCAAAATTTATCAAAGTAGCCGAATCTATCGGGTGAATTTTGCCTTCACGATTTGGAGGAACATTCAGCAACAACGGAATACCCATGCCGACTGTTCGCATATAAATGCTATCTATCAAATAACTGACATCTTTAACGCTTTTATCTTCTTGCGAATGGTAGAACCAACCCGGTCTGATTGAGACATCAGCTTCCGAAACACAAAATAAATTTCCGGTTTCGCTACGACCTTGCTCTCCGTTGTCGATTTTGTCTAAATCAATCAAGCACCAAGCCGGATCGTTTATGTATCCGTCTTCATTACCAACCCATATTGCATCAAGAACATAGTCGGTTCTTTCACCATTTTGATTGAAGTGCCATTTGTTGTCCATCCAAATGCAGGCGTTGAGTTGCAATTCTCTTACAGTCTTGTAAAAACGGTTCAAATCGTAGGTTTGCTTGTTTAAACTTCCCGAAGCTCCGTCAAGCCAGACTTCCACAATTTCCCTTTTGCCTGTTTCGGGATTCATTCTTCCATAATCGCCACTCAAAAGCTCAATCAGCTGATTTACATAAAAATCGTTATAATCGCCTGGTGTAGTATCGCCGTAGCTGACTTCGTGAGCATCCCAAGGTGATAAATATATACCCATGTCCATTCCGTACTTATCACACGATTCAGAAAATTCTCTTGCCAAATCACCTTTGCCGTTCATGTACGGACTGTTAGAAATATTGTAATCGGTCTGCTTTGTTTGCCACAAACAAAACCCGTCGTGGTGCTTCAAAACAATGATTACTCTACCAAAACCTGCCTTTTTGAACAGTCGCACCCATTGGTCAGTATCAATTTTATCAGCAGTCGGATTAAACGAAGTTGCCGGCTCTTTACTTTTGTCGCCCCACTCTATTCCATCATCTCCCGTATATGTGTTTATTCCGTAATGGATAAATCCGGCTAAAGGCGAATGCAAATACTTCATCTGAATGGCATTAGGTCTGGGACTATGCACATCAGAAATTTGTACTTGCGACAGCATGCACTTGCTAAGTAAAATTAAAAAAAGAAATAAAATTAGATATTTTGTTTTCAAGATATACTAATTGGAAAAGCTAAATGATGATTATTTGTCAAGCAAACTTTTCATGGTTTTACCAATAACAGCCGGCGAATCAACCACAACTACACCACTTTCTCTAAGGATTTTCTTTTTCGCTTCAGCAGTGTCGTCTTTACCACCTACAATAGCACCTGCGTGTCCCATTGTTCTTCCTGGAGGAGCAGTAGCTCCTGCAATAAATCCTACTACCGGCTTAGTGCCATATTCTTTAATATATTTTGCTGCTTCGGCTTCCATAGTACCTCCTATTTCGCCAATCATAACAATACCCTTAGTTTCGGGGTCTTTCATAAAAAGTTCTATAGCTTCTTTGGTTGTTAGTCCAATTATTGGGTCTCCGCCTATACCAACAGCAGTACTTTGTCCAAGTCCAGCTCTTGTAAGCTGATCAACAGCTTCGTATGTAAGAGTTCCCGACCTTGAAACAATACCTACAACGCCTTTTTTATGAATAAAACCAGGCATTATTCCTACTTTAGCTTCTTCGGGAGTTATAACACCAGGGCAGTTTGGACCAATTAAGGTACAATCTTTATTTTTGATAAAGTCCTTAACTTTAATCATATCGTTCACCGGAATACCTTCGGTAATGCATACTATTACTTTTATTCCAGCTAATGCCGATTCTAAAATAGCGTCGGCTGCAAATGCAGGCGGAACAAAAATAACTGAAACGTCGGCTCCGTGTTTTTCAACCGTCTCTGACACTGTATTATACACGGGTACTCCAAAAATCTCAGTTCCACCTTTACCCGGAGAAACTCCTGCAACGACCTGAGTGCCGTATTCTAACATCTGTTGTGCGTGGAAAGAACCTTCGCTACCTGTAATGCCTTGTACTATTACTTTTGAATTTTTATTTACTAATATACTCATATGCGATTTTTTTTCAAAGATAAAACTTCTGTCTTATTTGCGAACTATTTATGTTTTTTTTGAAAATTTAAGCGTACACACTCATATAGAATTTCAAACTATCAGCAATAATTTCTTTTGAAACACTGCAAACTTCAAACTCTCCTCCTAAATCTTTAAGCAATGAAAAATTGATTTTACCTATGCTTGTATTCTTCTTATCACTGTGCATAAGTCTTACAACATCATCTATGTTTTCTTCCTTAAAATTATAATACTCAAAGTTGTTTTTAGTAATACCACACACTTCTTTTACAACACTTTTGGGAAAATTGCACAATACTTCCGACAAATACAACTCGGCAACTACACCTATCGCTACAGCCTCGCCGTGGGTGAGTTCGGGAGCCAAACTTTCTTTGAAATTAAATGCCTCTATAGCATGAGCGACCGTATGTCCGAAATTAAGCATTTTTCTCTGCCCTTTTTCGTACATATCGTTTTCAACTATTGCCTGCTTTATCGTAGCCGACTTTGCAATTTCATCATAATTTAAAATCTGCTCGGGAAATTGCTTAACAACAAAATTTTGGTAATAACTTTTGTCGCTAAGTAGTGCATGTTTAATCATCTCGGCGTAGCCGGCTCTTAAATGCTTAATTGGAAGAGTTTGCAAAAAATCGGGATAAATAAACAAACCTTCGGGCTGATAAAAAGTGCCTATCTGATTTTTGAATCCCGAAAAGTTTATTCCGGTCTTCCCTCCAATAGCCGCATCAACCATTGCCAATAATGTTGTAGGCACATTGATGTACGATATACCTCTGTGATAAGTTGAAGCTACAAAACCTCCAATGTCGGAAACAGTACCTCCGCCAATATTAACAAGCAAACTGTTTCTGTTGGCTTCTAAAAATAACATCTGTTTCCACAAATCAATAACTTGCTCAATGTTTTTTGAATTTTCAGAAGCTTCTATTTCAAAAACTTTAAAATTGTATTGGCTTATAATATTTTCCAATATGGGAAAACATAATTTTTTTGTATTAGTATCGCACAATACAATTATTAAATTAGGATTAATTTGCTTTAATTCGCCTTCAAAATCTTTTAATGATGCGGATTTAAAAATATTCATACAAGAAAACATTTATACAAAAGTAAGGAATTTACCGAATTCATATTTATATTTTCAAGTTATTTTGCAATACGCACAACACATCGCAACATATGTTGCTTTAAAACAAAATTAATTTAAGATATATTTTTTTAATTTTGTTTAAAAATTTAATACTTTTGTAGTTTCATTTTTAAATGTTTATACGATGATTAATTTTAATGATACCCAAACAGCTTTTGAATACAAAAGCACAAGCAGTTTAAAACAATCGAAATTATTGTTTAAAACTATAGCTAGCAATACAATGGTAAAAATGGGAAAAGCTATGGCAAATACAGCCATAAAAATCAAATTCCCTATAGGTTGGGCAATAAAACCAACCTTGTACAAGCACTTTGTAGGAGGCGAAACTCTGAACGACTGTGAAAAAACAGTAGAATTACTCAACAAGTATAACGTAAAAACCATATTGGATTATTCGGTTGAAGGCTCAACCGACCGTTTGCATATGGAAGCTACGCTTCAAGAAACATTAGCATCGGTAATTCATGCTGCTAAACATCCAAACATTCCGTTTGCAGTTTTTAAACCTACGGCTTTTGCTTCAAAAGAACTACTTACACGTATTGCCGATAATAGCAACTTGTACGAAAAAGAAAAAGATGATAAAGAGTTTTTTGAAAATTCGGTAGAAACCCTGTGCAAAACAGCTTACGAAAATGATATTCCTATCATGATTGATGCTGAAGACTCGTGGTATCAAGAATACTTAGATGACCTCATCGAAAAGCTTATGATTAAATACAACACCGAAAAGGGAATTGTTTTTAATACCTATCAGATGTACAGAACCGACAGATTGGAATATCTTAAAGGTCAGCTTGAAAGAGCAAAAGCTCAAAACTTTATTATTGGAGCTAAATTTGTTCGCGGAGCATATATGGAAAAAGAAAGAGAACGTGCTGCACTAAAAGGTTACCCATCACCAATTCAGCCCGACAAAATCTCGACCGATAAACACTTTGACGCCGGAATTGAATTTGCAGTCGATAATATCGAAAAATTTGCAATATTCTGCGGTACGCACAACGAAAAAAGCAATTTGAGATTAGCCGAACATATGGTTGAAAAAAATATCAGCCCAAATGACAATAGAATTTGGTTCTCGCAACTATATGGAATGAGCGACCACATCAGCTTTAACTTGGCTAAAGCAGGATACAATGTTGCCAAATATACTCCTTACGGCAAAGTTAATAGCATACTTCCATACCTTATCCGTAGAGCCGAAGAAAACACTTCGGTTGCCGGACAAACAAGTAGAGAATTATCGTTAATTAACGCCGAACTCAAAAGAAGAGGCAACAAGGCATAGTACTAATAACTGATTGTTTTCTTGATTTCAACTTCTAAAATTAAATTTTATATCTGATGAAATATAATTTTATTGGATAAATATCGTTATTGCTTAATTATTAACACTATTAATTTAAACAAAATGCTATACAACAAAAGAGGACTACTACTAACAATTACACTCATCATCACGACAATATTCGGCACATGTTTATTTGCTCAGGAAAGGACTCCCGACGATGACCTAAAAGACGAAAAAGCTGCTACTCAAATTATGTTGCGTATTTTGGGCAACGATAGCGAAAAAATTAATTTTCAGATTATACCCAAAAAAGACAATGAAGACGTTTATAGGGTTACAGCCAAAAACGGTAGTGTTACCGTCAGAGGTTCATCAGTAATTGCCATGGCACACGGTGCATACCGTTATTTGCAAGATGCTTGTAATTTTCAATACAGCCGATACGGAAAAAGCAGCAACCTACCCAAACCTCTTCCTGAATACGAAATTCCTCAAACAACTATGAAATATAAAGTGTTTTCGTACCTAGACTTTAACACCTTTGGTAACGAAGTTGCTTACTGGAATTGGCACGATTGGGAAAGAGAATTGGACTTCATGGCTATAAACGGAATAAATGTTGCGCCGGCAATGCTTGGTCAGGAAATTGTATGGCAAAAAGTTTATAGGAAGTTGGGAATTTCAGGCAAACAATTAGATAATTTCTTTTCAAGCCCTGCTTATCAGCCTTGGCAACAAAGAGGTAATTTTGCCGGACTAAACAAACCCTTGCCTCAATCGTATATAGTAAACTCTTCTGAAATTCAACAAAAAATACTTATCAGAATGGAACAGTTTGGAATGACGCCTATAATTCCCGTCTTTAACGGTGTTGTTCCTAAAGAGTACATTACCAAAAATAGCAGTGTTGTTTCGCACAAAGTTAGCAACTGGAACAATTTAAGCAATCAGTACGAAGCTCACATCTTAACACCCGGAACTACAAACTTTTTAACCTTAGGAATACAGTTTTTAGAAGAATATATCAATACCTATAAAAAGTTCTATACCAAAAATGCATACTATAGTTGTAAATTCCCTGACCTCAGCGAACAACAACTGACACAAAGTGGTATAAGCCAAAAGATGACTCTTTTGGGACGCAGTATTATGGACGTTATAAAAGCCATAGATGAAAAAGGTGTTTGGATTGTTAATATGTCGCCGAACGGCAACAACGCTTTTGAAAATTCGTACAATGCAAAAAAACTTATAGAAAGTGCTGCAAAAGAAGATGTTATAATTTACTACAATGTAGATCCAAAAGAAACTGAAAACTTAAAACTTCCGAATGAGCTAAGTAAATGGCATTGGGTACTAAACTTAAAAACTAATTATTCCGATAATCTTGCTATCCCATTCTTCATAGGAAATAACAATATTACTGAAATAACTAATTCTATACCCAACAATATTGGTGTAGGCTACGCTCCAGAAAATATTTACTCCGACGATATTAACCTTTTCTTAATTTCCAATACCGGCGCAGATAGTACTAGTAGTTTTAAAAACCTGATTGATAAATTTGCCAAAACCAGATACAATACCACCGAAAACAACTTAACTTTCGCATGGATGAGTTATTTATACCATATGGATAACAATAACTTCTATCCGATTTTTATCAATAATCCCCAAAAAAACTATAGTATTAGCTCTCCAAAGATTTCTGATTTTAAACATATTGCTTTAGAAATTTTAGATATAGCTAAAAAAACTAAAGACAAACTAAGCCCAACATTACAAGCCGACCTGGTACAATTTACGGCAACCTATGCTACCGATGTTATCAACTTGCTTTTAAAACAGGCTTTAGTGAGCATCTCCGAAAACGATAACCGTAAAGCTAACGAGTACTCAAGCAAAGCTTTTGAACTTATGGAAATGTTAGACGGATTAATTGCGCTTAACATTAACAACAACCTAAACTATATTACCAACAAAGCCATAAAAATTGGGTATAATAAAGAAGATACGTTGTACTATACCAAAGATATTAAGCGAATGGTTCTGTACGAAAGCCCATACACCGATTGCCAACCGGGAAAATACAAAACTAAACTTTGGAGCGGAGTAATAAAAAACTTTTACATGCCTACGTGGAAAAGGTTTATACAAAATTGCAGCAATAAAAGGCAAATGGACTACAATTCCTATTGTTTGCAATGGGTAGATTCGGACAAAAAGTTATCACTTCCAATGACAGCAGGTTTTGCAGTTAATTTTGCCGAAAAAGTTATAGAAAAAGCGGCTCTGTACGAAACTGAAACGCTACCATCAATTGTTCATAATTTCGTGTTTAAATCAACTAATGATTTTGAATTAAGAATGACGCCTATAGATAATTCGGGAACAATATACTATACTACTGACGGAACCATGCCAAATGCAATGTCTTTAAAATATTCGAGTCCAATCAATACCGAAAATTCTAAAATAATAAAAGCAATTGTTGAAGATAACAATAAGTTCAGTTCAGTTACTACAATCAACATTCCACCTTCGCTGTATAAATCTTACACCATTTCTCCTGTTGACAGACATTCAACCGAAATTGTGGATAGAAACACCTTGAACAACGGCGCTTTCGCCGACAATAATAAAAACGATTATAATTGGGCTACACTCAAATATCAAACTTCTTCAGTTACTTTCAATTTAAACGAAACTACCGAAATAAATAACATCAGAGTGGGCTTGTACTCATCGGCTTCCGACAATATTCTATTGCCGAATATAATTATGGTTGAAACTTCCGAAGATGGAACGTCGTACAAAAACGTTTCAAACAAAACAATACCCAAAGACGATAATTTGTCGGGAAAATTTAATGTAGACATCGATTTCACAAGCACTAAAACCAAGTTTGTACGTATTACATTCCATTGCCACAGCAATATTTCATCAAAAGTTGAAAACAGTTTATATATAGACGAAATAACCATAAAATAGCCTGTAACTCTGCTTAATTCAGTAGATGCAGGAATCCTTACCGACTTCAAACACATTTTTCCTTCCGAAAAATATTTTCAAAAATTAGGAAATTTGTAATGATAGTCGGTTTTTTATTACCTTTGTAGTCCTAAATCGTTGCTTCTTCGATGTGAGTAACGTGGCGGAGCTGTGCGAAGCTCTCAAAATTAACAACACAAATATTTTAAAATGCAAAAAAGATTCGCTTTAATAGGAGCTGCTGGATACATTGCTCCAAGACATATGAAAGCTATTAAAGATACGGGAAACATCCTTGTGTCTGCGTTAGACGTCTTTGATAGCGTTGGTATTATTGACTCTTACTTTCCTGATGCTTCATTTTTTACCGAGCCCGAACGTTTCGATAGGCACCTTGATAAGCTCAGACGCATAAAAGGTCAGGAAGTTGAATACGTGAGCATATGCTCGCCCAACTACCTGCACGATGCTCATATCAGAATGGCTTTACGTAACGAAGCTAATGCAATTTGCGAAAAGCCTTTGGTTCTTAATCCGTGGAATATTGATGCTTTAGAAGAAATTGAGAAAGAAACAGGAAAAAATATTTACACAATTTTACAACTACGCCTACATCCTGCGGTTATTGGCTTGAAACAAAAAATCGACAATAGCCCAAAAGACAAAATACACGATGTTGACCTTACTTACATAACCAGCAGGGGAAAATGGTATTTTTATTCGTGGAAAGGAGATGTGAAAAAATCAGGCGGATTATCTGCCAACATTGGAATACACTTCTTTGATATGCTGACTTGGATTTTTGGCGATGTTGAAGATATTAGCTTAAACCAAAAAGAAGATTCAATTGTTAGCGGCAACATTAAATTTAAAAAAGCCAATGTCAGATGGCTACTTAGCGTTGACGAAAACCAACTTCCTGCTGATTGTAAGAAAGAAGGTAAACGAACTTTCAGAAATATTGTTGTCGACGGCGAACCTGTTGAGTTTAGTCAAGGTTTCACCGACCTACACACCGTTAGTTACCAAAACATCTTAGATGGAAAAGGATTTGGACTAAATGACGCAAGAAAAAGTATTGAAATTGTCAGTACAATAAAAAACATGTGATAATTATAAATACTCCGATATGTTATTCAATATAAACAATTTTATAAAACACTTGTATTACGACGAAGATATTGTTATTCCCGACAATATTATTTCAGAAGTAAGCGACAACTTTAATTTTTTAGATGAATTTGCCAAAGGCAAAATAATTTACGGTATTAATACGGGTTTTGGTCCTATGTCGCAACATAAGATTGAGCCAAAAAACTTAAATCAGTTGCAGTACAACCTTATCAGAAGCCATTGTACAGGCTCTGGTGTTCCAATTCCGCAACGATACGTAAAATCTGCAATGATATGCAGATTACTATCGCTGTGCAAGGCTAAATCGGGTATACACCCCGACGCTATACTGCTACTACGCGATATGATTAACAACAACATTATTCCTGTTGTTTATTCGCATGGAAGTGTTGGCGCAAGCGGCGACTTAGTACAGTTGGCACACATTGCTCTTGCCATGATTGGCGAAGGCGAAGTTTTTTACGAAAACAAAGTGATGAAAGCCAAAGACGCCTTCAAAAAATGCAAACTTAAGCCCTTAAAGGTACATATACGTGAAGGGCTGTCGCTAATAAACGGCACTTCGGTAATGACCGGTATTGCTGTTGTTAACATAATTCACGCCAGAAATCTTATCAACTTGGCTTTATGCCTTTCGGCAATGGTTAACGAGTTGGTTGAAAGTTTCGACGACACCTTTTCGCAAGAACTTAACTGCAGCAAACTACACTACGGTCAGAAGCATGCTGCTCATATGGTTAGCAATATATTACGCGACAGCAAACTGCTTAAGAAAAGGGACAAATCTCTTTACAAAAAGAATAATCAGAAGAATGAGATAATTTCCGAAAGAGTGCAAGAGTACTACTCTTTAAGATGCTTCCCACAAGTTTTAGGACCAATCATCGATACTATCGAATATGCCGAAAATGTTATAATAAACGAAGCCAATTCATCTAACGATAATCCTGTGGTCGACACATTCACAAAAACAGTTTATCACGGTTGCAACTTCCACGGCGATTATATTTCCTTAGAAATGGATAAAGTGAAAATATGCATGACCAAACTATCTATGCTGATTGAAAGACAATTGAACTTTTTACTTAATCCTAAACTAAATGAAAGATTTCCTGCATTTCTGAACTTGGGCAAATTGGGCTTAAACCTTGGAATGCAAGCCATGCAGTTCACTGCTACATCAACCACAGCCGAAAACCAAACTTTGAGCTTCCCCAATTACGTTCACAGTATTCCTAACAACTTAGATAATCAGGATATAGTGAGTATGGGAACAAACTCGGCTCTGATAGCCCAAAAAGTAATAAACAACACTTACGAAATAATGTCTATTTACGTAATTGCGGTGTTGCAAGCGTACCGAATAGTGAACAAATTCGATAAAATGGCATCGGCTACGTTAGATTTTTATAAAGAATTTGACCAAATAGCACCTGTTTTTATTGAAGACACAACAAAATACGATGTAATAAGAGATGTAACCGGTTATTTGAAAAATCAGTCCTTACAAAAATATTTATCAACAATAGTATAATGAAACACGCATTAGTTACAGGAGGTTCGAGAGGCATAGGCAGAGCTATATGTATAGAACTGTCGAACTTGGGCTACAACGTTATTATCAACTACAAAGGCAACAAGGCTGCCGCCGAAGAAACCCTTAATATGATAAAAAATAACGGCAAAAGCGCCGAATTGCTTCAGTTCGACATTTCAAATGTTGATGAAGTTGATAGCCAATTAGAAAAGTGGTTTAACAATAACGAAGGCAGTTATATTTCGGTGTTGGTTAATAACGCCGGTATAAGAAACGACAGTTTGATGCTTTGGATGCAAAACGAACAATGGAAAAATGTTATTGATACTAACTTAAACGGATTTTTCTACGTAACCCGTCGCTTAATAAAAGATATGCTGGTGCGTAAGTCAGGACGCATAATAAATATTGTTTCGCTTTCGGGAATTAAAGGATTGCCCGGTCAAACCAACTACTCGGCTGCAAAGGCAGCAGTTATTGGAGCTACAAAGGCATTGGCTCAAGAAGTTGGCAGAAAAGGCGTTACCGTTAATGCTATCGCTCCGGGATACATTAAATCGGAAATGACTGAAGATTTAGACGAGAAAGAACTGTCGAAACTTGTCCCTGTAAACCGTTTTGGACTGCCCGAAGAAGTAGCTTACCTCGTAGGCGTTCTGACCAACGAAAGAGCGGCATATATTACAGGCGAGGTAATATCAGTAAACGGAGGTATTCACACGTAAACAACAAAAATAAATTATGAGGAGAGTTGTAGTAACAGGTATTGGAATTTATTCAAGTATTGGAAAAAACATCGACGAAGTAACTCAGTCGTTGCGTGCCGGCAAATCGGGTATAGGCATTGACCCGCTTAGAACCGAATACGGTTACCAATCGCCTTTAACCGGCATATTGGAAGCTCCAAACTTGAAAGGTAAATTAGAAAGACGATTAAGGTCGGGCATGGCTGAAGAAACAGAATACGCTTACGTTGCCACGCAAGAAGCCTTAGATATGGCTAACATAGACCTTGATTTTTTGGAAAACAACGTTGTAGGTATTTTCTACGGAAACGATTCGTCGGCAAAAGCCGTTATAGAAGCCCACAATATTGCCGTTGAGAAAAAAGACACCATGCTTATGGGCTCTGGGGCAATATTCAAATCGATGAACTCGACGGTTACAATGAATTTGTCGGTAATATACAAAATAAAGGGCATAAACATGACTATAAGTGCTGCCTGCGCCAGCGGTTCGCATTCGGTAGGATTGGGTTTACTATTCATACAAAACGGTCTGCAAGACATTGTAATATGCGGCGGAGCTCAAGAAACCAACTTGTATTCAATGGGTAGTTTTGATGCTTTAGATGCTTTTTCAAAAAGAATAGATGAACCTACAAAAGCTTCACGCCCATTCGACCGCGACAGAGACGGACTTGTGCCAAGCGGCGGAGCTGCAACACTTATTTTGGAAGAATACGAACACGCTAAGAAAAGAGGTGCAAATATTCTTGCCGAAATCGTCAGCTACGGATTTTCATCAAATGGCGAACACATCTCGCAACCCAACAATGTAGGCTCGCTTATAGCTATGAAAATGGCTTTAGATAATGCTAAATTATCCCCAGCCGACATAGACTACATCAACGCACACGCAACATCTACTCCTTTGGGTGATAGAAACGAAGCTATGGCAATAAGCTCTCTGTTTGGCGAATATAAAACACCCGTGAGTTCGACAAAATCGATGACAGGACACGAGTGCTGGATGGCAGGTGCAAGCGAGATAGTATATTCAATACTAATGATGAAAAACAATTTCATTGCTCCGAATATTAATTTCGAAAACCCCGACGAAGAGTCAGAGAAAATTAACATAATTGGGTCAACAACCGAAGCTAAGTTAGACACTGTTCTTTCTAACTCTTTCGGCTTTGGTGGCACCAACAGCGCCATAGTTATAAAAAACTTATAAATCCGATTATTATTTAAATAAATAATTCAAAATTTATATCTTTGCAAATGTTAACATATTTAATATTATGACAAGAACAGAAATTGAAAATAAAGTCAATACTTTTTTAGTTGATGAAATTGAAGTCGAACCCCATCTTATAAAGCCCGAAGCTTTATTAAAAGAAGATTTAGGTATCGACAGCCTTGACTTTGTTGACATTGTAGTTATAGTTGAGCAAATTTTCGGATATAGAATAAAAGCGGAAGAAATGGCAGAGGTTCTTACTCTTAACCAGTTTTACGATTTTATAGAAAACGTCCTTAATTCAAAAGCATGATATCAAACGATACATGGCAGGGAAAAACTCAAATCAGCAAAATAAGTTACAATCTTTCCCTTTTTTTTATTAGAAATTTTGGTGTAATTCCCGGCTACGCAATAGGACTTGTGTTGGTTCCATTTTTTCTAATAATTCATCATAGAGAAACAAAAAACACATTCAGATATTTTAGAAGAAATCAGCAATTTGGCGTACTGAAATCCACATTTTCAGTAGTTAAAAATCATATACTTTTTGCTTTTGTAATTGCCGATAAGTTTGCCGTATTATCGGGCTACAAAAAAGGATTTAGCCTCAAAACGGTCGACCAACACATTTTTGATGATGTAGCCAACAATAAAAATAGCAGTGGATTGCTTGTACAATCGCATGTGGGAAATTCGGAAATTGTTGCTTTCTTTCTTAAATCCGAGAATAAAATTATTCACTCTCTTGTTTACGGATTTGAGGCAAAGCACATACAAAAACACAGAACGGAATTACTTGCAAAACAGAATACAAAGCTAATACCGGTTGTAGACCCCTATTCGCATTTTATATCAATTTATCAGGCTGTTGATAACCGCGACCTTATGGGCGTTTCGGGTGATAGAACCTACGAAGGCTCAACCAATATAGAATGCGAGTTTTTGAACAATAAAGCCTTGTTCCCATTAAACCCCTTTCAAATTGCCACCAAATTAAATCTCCCTGTAATTGTGCTTTTTACTATCAGAAAAGGATATAAAAAATATACTACATATATCTATAGAATTGAAGTCGATGGCGACAATCTACCTTTGAAAGAAAAATCGGTTCTGCTTCTGAAAGAATATGTAAAAACCCTCGAGACAGTTGTAAAAAAGTATCCCTTGCAGTGGTTTAATTATTACGATTTTTGGAATTACAGAAAACATTAATTTCACATTATGGCAATAAAACGAAGTAATAACTATAAATCGGCTCATCAGGCTCAGTTTGATGCCCAAAAAATAGCATTCGCTCCAATAATGTTTCAAGCTGCAAGATGTTTGGTAAAATTTGGCATATTGGAAGTGTTAAATAATAACGAAAATGGCATTTCATACAAAGACGTTGCAGACAAGTGTAATATATCCGAATATGCAGCCAAAGTATTGCTAGAAGCAGGATTACACATTGAAGTAGTTGAAGAAAAAAACGATTTGTTTTTCTTAACCAAAACCGGATGGTTTTTACTAACAGACGACCTAACAATAGCCAATATGAACTTTGTTCACGATGTAAATTACAATGGCTTTTACTATTTAGATGAAGCTCTGCTAAACGGAAAACCCAAAGGTTTAAAAGTTTTTGGTAAATGGGATACTATTTATCAAGCACTTTCGGAACTTCCCGAACAGGTCAGAAAAAGCTGGTTCGAGTTCGACCACTACTACTCCGACTTCTCATTTCCATTGGCTTTGCCTATAATTTTCTCCGATAATCCTAAAAAGATTTTAGACATTGGCGGAAATACCGGAAAATTTGCAATAGAATGTGCAACATTCAACCCCGATGTTAAGGTAACCATTTTAGACCTTCCGGGACAGCTGAAAGATGCGGAAAAAAATATAAAAAAGGCAGGATTTGAAAACAGAATAGATTTACAAGCTGCCAACATCCTGAATTTTGACAAAAAATATCCAAAAGGCTACGATGTTGTGTGGATGAGCCAATTTTTAGATTGTTTCTCGCAAGAGCAAATTGTAAAAATTTTATTGAACGTGAAAGAAACACTAAACCCCAACGGCAAAATATTCATAATGGAAACATTTTGGGATAACCAAAAAACGGTAGCCGGTTCGTATTGCCTAACAGCAACAAGTTTATACTTTACCTGCATGGCAAACGGCAACAGCCAGATGTACAAATTTGACGACATGGCAAAACTAATTGAAAAAGCCGGACTTAAAATCAACCGCACCCATGATAACATAGGCATAAGCCACACAATTGTTGAATGTACGATATGAATGATATAATTAATATAAATGTTGAAACACTTTTGCCGCAAAAGCGACCTTTTATCTTTATTGATAAGTTGGTTGAATGCAGTCAGGAATTTGCAAAAACTGTTTTCAACATTAAACCCGACAATGTTTTGGTAATCGACAATGTGCTTAGCGAAGCCGGATTGATGGAAAATATTGCCCAAACTTGCGCTGCTCGTATAGGGTACTTAAATATGAAGGGCGGTAAAGGAGTAAACGTAGGCGTTATTGGCAGTGTTAAAGATTTTGAAATAAAAATGCTTCCTGCTGCAAATCAAACAATAGAAACTTGTATCAAGGTTTTAAATGTTTTTGCCAGCATAACCATGATTGAAGCTATTGTTAAACTTAACGATGAAATTATCGCCACAGGCGAAATGAAAGTATCCGAACAATGAAAATACTATCGGCAACAAAAGAAATAGAAATCCGCTTTAGCGAAGTTGACTCTATGGGAATAGTGTGGCACGGAGCTTATGCAAAGTATTTTGAAGATGCTCGCGAAGCTTTTGGAAAAAAATACGGAATCGGATACTTAGACATTAAAAAAAATGGATACTACGCTCCTTTGGTAAATTTAGATTTTAGCTTCAAAAAACCTTTGACCTACGGCGACAAAGCTATAGTTGAAGCTATTTACGAACCTTGTGCAGCAGCGAAAATAAAGTACAAATACAATATTTTTGATTTGTCGCAAAAGATAGTAATCGCAACGGGAAGTAGCGTGCAAGTTTTCTTAAACGCCGACTACCAACTTGAGTGGAATACACCGGAATTTTTTCTGAAATGGAAACAAAAATATAATTTGTTGTAATGAGTTTTGTATATCAAATAGGTAACAATATTATATCGCCATTGGGTTTTTCAACCTACGAAAACTATAATGCCATCAAAGAAGGCAAAACTTCGCTTACCAAGTACGACAAATCGGCTCTGAACTTAACCGAAGATTTTTGTGCATCAATAATTGATAAAAATGAGTTGGAAGTTCAACTTAAAGCTGCTAATATCCAAAATATAGACAATACTTTCGACAAACTGATAATACTTTCTGCTCACAAAGCTGTACAGCAGGCAAACATAAATCCGTCTTCAAAAGATGTTTTGTTTATCCTATCAACAACCAAAGGAAATATCACAGCAATTGATAATACAAACAAGAATTGCACAGATACAAGTCAAGCGTATTTATGGAGAAGTGCAAACATATTGTGCA
This sequence comes from Lentimicrobiaceae bacterium, assembly GCA_028697555.1. Lineage (NCBI taxonomy): Bacteria > Pseudomonadati > Bacteroidota > Bacteroidia > Bacteroidales > Lentimicrobiaceae > Lentimicrobiaceae bacterium. The sequence continues at coordinate 24,505 of JAQVEX010000008.1, forward strand.
AACATTTCGAAAACAGCAATCAACCAATAGTAATCTCAAACGCTTGCATATCGGGAGTATCGGCAATTGTAATTGCTAAGCGACTTCTGATTGCAAAGAAATTCAAATACGTTATAATAGTTGGAGCCGACTTATCAAGTCGATTTATTGTTTCAGGATTTCAGTCGTTTAAAGCCCTATCAGATGAGCCTTGTAAACCTTTCGACAAAGACCGCAAAGGTCTTAATTCGGGTGAAGCTGCTACAACAATAATTCTAAGCATCACAGATAATAAAGATGAATTGAAAGATAAAATTATCATCGAAGGTGGCGCAATAACCAACGATGCAAACCATATTTCGGGTCCTTCCAGAACAGGCGAAGGTCTTGTGAAAGCTATAAACAAAATAAAGGAGTCGGTATCCAACTTCAACCCCGATTTCATAAATGCACACGGAACTGCGACTCCGTACAACGACGAAATGGAAGCCATTGCATTTGGCAGAACTGATTTAAACAGAGTTTACACTAATAGTTTAAAAGGTTACTTCGGACATACAATGGGAGCCGCAGGTGTTATTGAAACTGTTTTATGTGGCGAAGCCCTGATTGACAATACGCTTATCAAATGCTTGGGATTTGAAAATTTAGGCACAAGTGTAGACATTAACGTTATTGACAAAACCGTAAATCATAAATCGGGACTTAAGCAGTGTTTGAAAACTGCCTCAGGATTTGGCGGATGCAACGCTGCCGTGCTAATTTCTAAAATGATTTAACATGCAAGATAATACGATTAAATACTGCAAAATTTCATTGGAAGAAGTCAATTATTCCGATAAGGATTTTTATCGCAATAATGATAAGGCAGATATGATTACATTTGCAAAAAAAATTTATAAATCGTTGGAAATAGATTATCCGAAATTTTATAAAATGGACTTGCTTGCGAAATTAGGGTTTTTATCTACCGAAATACTTTTTCAAAAAGCTGAACTATCAGTTGAGGAAAAAGAAAATCTTGCATTGTTTATGCTAAGTTCGTACTCGTCGTTAAGCACCGATTGTAATTACCAAGCCACATTAGGCGATGATTTTTTTCCAAGTCCGGCAGTATTTGTATACACCTTGCCAAATATAGTTTTGGGCGAAATCTGCATACGACACAAAATCTACGGCGAAAACACTTGTATAATTTCAGAAAATAAAAACAACGAAAATTTTATAAATATCATTGACTCAACATATAGCACGTCGGATACAAACCATGCTATAGTCCTATTTGTTGACGAATTCAACGATATTAATTATGCAGAAGCATATCTGATAAACAGGAGCAACTACAAAAATCTGAAACAAATAATAAATTAAATTAGAGCATATAAATTTTTTAAATTTAAGTACATATGAAATCATTAATTGATACGCTAAAGGAAGAGATAATAGAAGTTTTAAATTTAGAAGAGATATCTCCCGAAGATATTGACGAAAAAGCCCCTTTGTTTGGCGCCGGCTTAGGCTTAGACTCTATTGATGCTCTCGAACTAATAGTACTAATGGAAAGAAACTACGGTATAAAACTAAAAGATGCCAATGAAGGTAGAGAGATTTTTTCTTCGGTAGAAACAATGGCGCAGTACATTGAAAAACATCGTACAAAATAAAATGAAAAACGAGCAAATAGTTGTTACCGGTATGGGTGTTGTTTCGGCTATTGGAAACAGTGTTGCCGAAATTTTGCATTCTATTAAAAATTCAACTTGTCCAATCGGCGAAATCAAACATTTGGATACTATAAATAAATATCCTGTCGCCGAAGTTGCCTTGTCGGATGCCGAAATGAAGCAAATGCTCAACCTGCCCGAAGATGCCGAACACACTCGAACTACGCTCATGGGGATTTTAGCTGTACAACAAGCTATAGAATCCTTAAGCGACGAAGAAAAAACGACAAAGCGTGTAGCATTTATAAACGGTACAACTGTTGGCGGTATGGAAAAAAGCGAAAAGCATTTCTTAGACTTTTTTGAAACCGACGAGTACGACAAGTATATCAAAGTCCACGACTGCGGTTCCAGCTCGGAAGCTATTGCCGACTACTTCGGATGTTTCAGTCACGTATCAACTATATCAACAGCTTGCTCGTCGGGAGCGAACTCCGTAATAATGGGTTGCCGACTTATAGAAAACGACCTTGTTGATATTGCCATTGTCGGCGGAAGTGAATGTTTGACGAAGTTTCACATAAACGGTTTTAGCACGCTTTTAATTTTAGATAATGAAATTTGTAGCCCGTTTGATAAAAACAGAGCCGGCTTAAATCTTGGCGAAGGTGCAGCATATATAGTTTTACAAAAAGCATCTGACGTAAAACCTCAAGATAAAGGCAAAATTTTGTGCAAAGTAAGCGGCTATTCCAACACCTGCGATGCTTACCACCAGACTGCTTCTTCGCCCGAAGGCGAAGGTGCATACTTGGCTATGCAAAATGCCTTGATAAACTCAAATCTGAAACCTCAAGACATTGACTACATTAGCGCACACGGCACCGGAACACCAAACAACGACTTGTCGGAAGGCATTTCCATACAAAGAATTTTTGGCGATAATATTCCGCCTGTCAGCTCCACAAAATCGCTTACAGGACACACTACCAGCGCCTCGGGTGCAATTGAAGCAATTATCAGCATTTTAGCTCTCAACGAAGGTTTTATTCCGCCCAACTACAACTTCAAGGAAAAAATGCCGGAACTTAATTTTGCTCCGCAAAAAGAAATTGAAAGCCGCAAACTAAAAAACGTACTCTCTAACTCCTTCGGGTTTGGCGGCAACAATACCAGTATAATATTTTCGCTGTACAACTAATTTTTATGAAACGAACTCCAATATACATTAATGGCATAGGTTTAATATCTATTCAGAAACCGTTGTCGGATGATGTAATATATAATCCCGAAGATTTTAGCAGCAACTACGTTAAGTGTCAAGAACCTGATTACAAGCAGTACATAAATGCCGGTACTGCACGCAGGATGAGTCCCATTATAAAACGAAGCATTGTAACTTCAAAAACTGCTTTAAAAAATGCAAACATTGATATTCCTGACGCTATAATTTCGGGTACAGGTTTGGGATGCGCTACGGATACCGAAAAGTTTTTGACCTCAATGGTAGAGAACAATGAAGAGTTCCTTTCTCCAACGGCTTTCATTCACTCAACTCACAACACACTAAGCAGTCAGGTTGCAATTGATATTAATTGCAAGAACTACAACAATACTTTTATGCAAAAAGGTGTATCGTTCGAGCATGCCCTATTAGATGCCGTTTGTATGATAAGAAACAACGAAATAAACAATGCTTTGGTTATGGGCAATGACGAGTTTAACGAAAAGTTTCATAAATTGTACGATAATCTTAAATTTTGGAAAACAAATGTCGAAAGCACATTAAACATAGCCAAACAGAATGATAGCTACGGTTCATTTGCAGGCGAAGGCAGTTCGGCTTTGGTAGTTACCAACCGGTTTAACGAAAAATCATATGCTAAAATAACCGACCTTAAGGTAACGTATAATTGCAAAGGTATTGACATAGATTTTGTTGAGAATTTTTTGGCTGAAAACAACCTTAACTTCAGCAACATCGATTTAATACTTACAGGTATTGACGGAGATAAAGAAAACGACTTGATTTACAGCAATTTATTTAATAACAGTGAAATCTCCAACAAAATTGGGTTGTATAGGAATTTGAGCGGTTATTATTACACGTCGAGCGGATTTGGGTTTGGTGCAGCTACCATCTGTCTGAAAAACGGACTCATTCCAAAACATCTTACACTTAACGGTAAAGAAATAAAAAATCCGGAAAATATACTTTTCTATAATCATTCAGATAATAAGCAACACGCACTTTCAATTATTTCAAAATGTACAGACTAATAGGTTTATCATTAATACAATCGACTTTTTTGGTCGCAGCTCAAGTGTTTTTGAAATTTGCGATGCAAAGAATGGGAAAATTCTCGTTTACGATAGAATTTTTCAAGCAATTACTTGTAAATTGGCAACTTCTGTTCTCAGGAATTTCAATAGTAATAGCAACATTGCTTTGGATGTACATATTAAAACACTTCGATTTTAGCATGGCTTATCCGCTAATCAGCATGAGTTACGTTATAGGTGCAATAGCTGCTGTCGTCATTTTTCATGAAACAATACCCATTAATCGTTGGATTGGACTCGGCTTGATAATTTTAGGCGTAATATTTGTAGTACAGAAGTAAAATTCTAAATCATGAGAGTTAAAACTAATTTTTACGTCCTTACTTTGCTCGTTTTGTTCAGTATTTTTAATTCAAATCTGAACGCTCAAAACTACACAAAGCTTAATGATGCCGATGCCATTGCTTGTAAAAATCAAATAAAAAAATCCGCTGAAAGCGTAAATACCATACAATGCAATTTTGTTCAGGAAAAAGAAATGTCGTTTTTAGATTCAAAACTGATTTCTAAAGGAAAAATGTATTTGAAAAAAGATAGAAAACTGCTTTGGCAATACACCACTCCTTACGAGTTTTCTTTTGTTATCAACGAAAATAATATTGCAATGGTAAACAAGGATCAAAAAAATTCTTTTGATTCAAATTCCAATTCGTTTTTTAAAAATTTAAGTTCTATTGTTGTTGGCAGCTTCAATGGCGAACTGTTGGACAATAAAAAAGATTTTGACATCACTTATTTTAAACATAACAATAATTACAAAGTTGAAATCGTCCCTAAAAACAAAGTTTTAGGCGATATGATTAGCAAAATCTCGCTGCATTTTAACAGTAAAGATTGGAGCGTTGATTCTATACTTTTGCACGACAAACAAGGAGATGTTACAAATATCGCTTTTTCTGAAAAGATATTTAACAAAAATATTGATAACCGCGTTTTTGATATCAACAAATAACGTAGTTTCACAATCAGTTTACACACAAAAACCCTTCGAGCCGTACTACATTCTACAATTAGAAGATGTAGGCACGTACTTATTTTCGTTTTCTATAGAATATGGCAACAACGGTTTGTCGGGAATTATGTTGGCTAAATTCGACGGAAACAAAATAATGGCTTCGATAGTAAACGAGTTTGGAATTAAAATTATTGATTTTTCGGTATCCGACGGCAATGTTGAAATAGACTACGCTGCCGACAAACTTAATAATCGCTTTGTGAAAAAAATAATTGAAAGCGACCTGGGATTTTTGTTTTCAAAATTTCCGCCAAACACAAACAAGAAGTATAATTACGAATTACAGTTTAATCCCAACGGCTCGTATAAAATAAGCAAACTATTAAAACACAAGACGGTACAGTGCTTTGAATGCAACAAAGACCGAAATTACACCGTAATAAATCTCAGAAACAATATATCTTACAAACTTACTTTTTTACAATTTGATGAGTAATACCGAACTTAAAAACTATTTTTACAAAATAACCGACAGCAAAAAGTCAGATGACGGATTCGCTTATACGATTAAACTTAACAGCAATCATTGGGTTTTTGAAGTCCATTTCGCAGGTAATCCCATAACTCCAGGTGCACTTTTGTTGCAAATTACCAAAGAATTGATAAGTACCGAACTTGGGAAACAAATTAGCATAAACAAAACGCAAAATATAAGGTTTTTAAATGCTATAAATCCTATTGAAAACCCGATTGTGGAGTTTGTGTTTACAAAAGACGAAGCAAATAAGTTGAATATCGTTATCAAACACGATGACACAATGTTTGCAAGAATTAAACTAACTTACTCAGTGCATGACTAACAATAATAGCAAAGTTGAAGATATTAAAGAGCTTGGTGTTTTGGTTGTAATACCAACCTACAACAATGAAAAAACTTTGTCGAAAATTATTGAAGATGTTTTAATGTACACGCCGGATGTTTTGGTTGTAAACGACGGCTCGACCGACAGCACTGCCGAAATACTTGACAAATTCGGCGACAAAATAAATACCATAAGCTACAACAAAAACAGGGGCAAAGGTTACGCTCTGAAACAGAGTTTTAAATACGCCGAACAAAACAATTACAACTACGTAATAAGTATTGATTCTGACGGTCAACACTTTGCAGAAGATATACCTGTTTTTGTAAACAAAATTGCTGAAAAACCCAACTCAATGATAGTTGGCAGTAGGAGTTTTGTGCAAGAACACATGAAAGCAGGTAGTAGCTTTGCCAACAAATTTTCAAACTTCTGGTTTACAGTACAGACAAGCAAAAAACTCCCTGACACACAGTCGGGGTATAGGTTATACCCTATTAAGCATATCAGAAAAACGAATATACTTACAAACAGATACGAAACGGAACTTGAAATATTAGTCCGATTAGCTTGGAAAAACGTAAGTATTATTCCCGTCAATATCAACGTATATTATCCACCGAAATCCGAGAAAATATCGCATTTCCGACCCTTCACCGATTTTTTCAGAATAAGTGTGCTAAACACTTTTTTGTGCATCGTTGCGATAATATACGGTTATCCCTCCATTTTGTTTCATTGTTTAAAAAATCGTTTTACAAATGAGTAAAATAGTTCAAGCTATATACGATTTTTTTAACAAAAACCGCCTTTTGGCAATGGCAATCCTCGTATTATCGATTGTTGCGGGTGTGTTTTTTGCCTTGAGATTAAATTTTAGCGAAGATATATCGGAGTTTTTGCCAAGTAGCGACAAGCAGACAGATTTTCTCATAAAGCAGCAAGGACTTGAAAATAAGTCAATTGTGATGCTAAGTCCGAAAGACACGAATTCCGTTGATATAGACCTGCTTTGCGAAGCTGCGGAAGTTTTTGTTCAGTATCTCGATTCTGTTGATGCTACGCTAAACGCCAAAGATGATATAATGTATAAAATTGATACCGACAAAATGATGGAAGTATCCGATTTTATCGTTGAGCATCTACCCTACTACCTCACAACAGAAGATTATGCAACAATTGATTCGGCTATAAAGCCAGAAAATATTGAAAAAACTTTAGAAAGCAACAAGCAATTGCTTGGTAGTTTTGCCGGTATAGTTTTAAAAAATCAAATTCTGAACGATCCTTTACATTTTTCAGTCCCGATTTTAAAGCGACTTAACAGTTTTAGCGTTGGCGAAAACTACAAATTGCATAATCAGTACATATTTACAGCCGACTACAAAAACCTCTTCATTTTTATAACTTCGCAGACCAGCAGTAGCGAAACTGCAAACAATAAGAAACTTGTAAAAAACATTGAAAACTCCTTAGATTACACCGAAAAACATTTCAAAAACAGGTTGTCAACAAGCTATTTCGGAGCTTCGGCGGTAGCTGTTAGTAACGCTCAGCAAATTAAAAAAGATAGCGCAATTTCAATAACAATAGCCGTTGTAATAATCTCTATATTGCTTTTGAGTTTTTACAGAAGAATCAAGATAATTGCTTTAATATTTGTTCCTGTTTTTTACGGCGGATTGTTGTCACTCGCCACATTATCAATAATAAAAGATTCTATTTCGGCAATATCAATAGGTGCAGGCTCGATAATATTGGGAATTGCAATAAACTACGCACTGCACTACATGACTCAGCACAGAAACGGTGCCTCGCCACGACAAATTCTGGGCAACATAAGCTCGCCACTTATTATTGGCAGTTTTACGACAGTCGGTGCATTTTTGAGTCTTCTATTTATCTCCGCCGAACCCATGAAAGATTTCGGCATATTTGCTGCCGCCGCCCTTATTGGAGCTCTTATTTTTGTAGTCATTTTTCTACCTCATATCCTAACTAAAACAATAGAAAAAAAATCTGACGAAAACTACCGATTGATAAACAAAATAGCCGAATACCGATTTGATAAGAAAAAGGCTTTACTGATAATATTGCTTATTGTTACTCCTGTTCTGTTTCATTTTTCAAAACAAATAAAATTTGAAACCGACATGAACAAAATAAATTACATGTCGGAAAAGCAAAAGCAAGCTTTTAAAACAATTAGCAAAAACTCTTCTTTGGGCAAAAACACAATTTTCTGCGTATCGCAAGCATCTACAGTTGATTCGGCTATTATGCAATACGAAAAAATTCTGCCTAATTTAAAGCAAATGCTTGCCGATGAAGAAATAACTGAAATAAACGGAATTGGCAATTTTATTCCTTCGCAACAAGCTCAAAAAGAAAAACTTAAACAATGGGAAGATTTTTGGAAAGATAGAAAAGACGATTTGAATAAAAATTTAATGACAATAGGCAAAAAATTAGGTTACAAACAATCTGCCTTCGATGGAATTAACAATCTCATCAGCAAGAGCTACTCAATATTGCCTTTCGATGAATTTTCGGTAATCAACAACAACTTAGCAAGCAACTACATTCATAAATCATCAGAACAGTACTCGGTTGTAACAGTATTGCACACACCGCCGGACAAAAGCAATGAAGTAATTAGCCAAATTAACAAAAGCGAAAATGTATTTGCTGTGGACAATAGCAGCGTTGTAAAAAGCATGGTAGGCAACCTTAGCAAAGACTTTGACACGGTTTTGTATATCTGCGGTTTTATTGTGTTTGCGTTCCTGACAATATCGTTCGGGCGTTTTGAATTGAGCTTAATTGCCTTTATTCCAATGCTGATAAGCTGGGTATGGATATTAGGAATTATGGCTTTGTTTAATATCAATTTTAATATTGTAAACATAATACTAGCCACGTTTATCTTCGGTTTGGGCGATGATTACACAATTTTTATGCTTGACGGAATGATAACGGGTTACGCAAGAAAAGACAAGTTGCTGAACACGTACAAAACATCTGTAATACTATCGGCAGTAACTATGTTTGTTGGTATCGGCTCGCTGATTATTGCAAAACATCCTGCTATGTTTTCGCTTGCACAGGTTACCATGGTAGGTATGTTTTCGGTTGTGATGATGACCTTCATTCTAACACCTTTCTTCTACGACCTGATTACAAAAAAGAAAAGCGGAAATCGCCTGACTCCCATTACTTTCAAAAATCTGTTTACCACTTCGTACAGCTTTGTGTTCTTTGTTTTTGCAAGTCTTTTCATCACTCTATACGGATACGTGTTGTTAGGATTATTTGGCAAAACCGATAAAAACAAACTCAGATTTCACGTTTTACTCCAAAAAACCTGCAAATTAGTCGCTAAGATTATACCTTGGGTATCGTACAAAGTTACAAATCACTCGGCGGAAGATTTTGAAAAACCAGCAATAATAATAAGCAATCATCAGTCGCACTTAGATTTGATGTACATTATGATGCTGTCTCCAAAAATTATTATTCTGACTAACAAATGGGTTTGGAATTCGCCGTTTTACGGCAAACTCATAAAATTTGCCGATTACCTGCCTATTTACGATGGTATTGAAAATCACGTTGAAGATATTGAAAAACTTGTTGCCAAGGGCTACAGCATTATGGTTTTTCCCGAAGGGACACGCTCCGAAGACGGCACTATCAGTCGTTTTAAAAAAGGGGCTTTTTATTTGGCAAATAAACTCAACTTGGATATTGTTCCTATTGTCATGCACGGCGTTGGTAATGCACTTCAAAAGTCTGAATTAATTCTGAACAAAAGCTCTGTAAGTATCAATATTTACGATAGAATTAATAGTCAGTCGGAATTGTGGGACGATAATTACTCCGAAATGAGTAAAGCCGTCAGAAGATGGTACAGAAAAGAGTACGAAAGCATTTCAAACGAAGCCGAAACTCCAAGCTATTTCAAGCATAAAATCATTTCCAATTACATATACAAAGGTTCATATCTTGATTACAAAACCAAGCGTACGCTGAATAAATACAGTTGTTTTACCGATATTATTAATCTTATTCCCAACGAAGGTAAAGTTTTGGAACTTAACTGCGGTTACGGCACGTTTAGCTTACTCAACAGCTTGGTAAAAAAGCAAATAACTCACGTTGGCGTGGATAATGATGTGAACAAAATTAATTTGGCTAAAAACTGCATTTCAGTACCCGAGAATTTGGAATACCAATGTAAAAATTACGATGAAATTAATTTTTCCGATTACGACTTTGTTGTCAGCATCAATCCTGATACAGAGTTGGCAGAATATATAATCGAAAATTGCGATATTCCTTTTGTTATTCAAACCGACTATGGAACGGATATTCAAGCCAATAACAAAGACATCTGGCAAATGACAGTCGATGATAAAATAACTTTTACAACCAATATTAAATCGGAAGAATGGCAATGAAAAAACACGATGTAATAATTATTGGGAGTGGCTTGGGCGGACTTATGTGTGCTTTTTTGTTGAGCAAATTCGGCTACAATGTTTTGGTTTTGGAAAAAAACAATCAAATCGGCGGTTGCTTGCAAACATTCAAACGCAAGGGTATTACTTTCGACACAGGAATGCACTACATAGGAAGTCTGAAAGAAGGACAAATTATGAATACATTTTTCAAGTACTTCAATCTGACCGACAATGTTAAGTTACAAGAGCTTAATCCATCGGCTTACGATACAATTAGCATCAACGGCACAGACTTCGATTTTCCTGTAGGTTACGATAATTTGAAAGAAAATTTGCTAAACTCTTTCGGTTCCGAAAAAAAAGCCATCGACACATACATAAAGGATATAAAGCAAATTGCAAATTCTTCGCCTTTTGTAAACCTGAAAAAGCTCGATGGATACGAGTTTACCAACAATCCTTACAACAACATCAGCGTTTCTGAATATATCAGCAAAATAACTTCAAACCCCAATTTGCAAAATGTTTTGGCAGGCAATCTGTTTTTGTACGGCGGAGAAAAAAATATTACACCATTGTATATTCACGCTCAAATCAGAAATTTTTACACGCAAGGAGCGTACAGAATTGTTGGCGGAAGTGACAGCATTGCCAAAAGTTTAGAATCGTCAATTTTGAAAAATGGCGGTAAAATTCTTGCCAATTGCGAAGTTACGGAAATTAAATGCGATAGCTCCAAAGCCGAATACGTTGTTACAAAAGGCAACGAAAAATTCTACGCCGATCATTTTATATCTGATATTCATCCTCAAACTTTGTTAAAACTAATTGATACTCCATTGCTACGCAAAGCGTACAGAAACAGAATTAACAAAATAAACAACACGGTTTCTAATTTTGGCATATACATTAAGTTTAAAGACGATGCCAAACTTGCGTACAAAAACACGAACTTGTACAGATTTGCATGCGACAGCGTTTGGGACTATATTCCTGATGATAATTTCACCACACCAAAAAGCTATCTGCTTATGCATCAAGCTGAAAGCATAAATCAAAAATATGCCAAAAGTGCGGTAATCCTAACTCCTATGAAATTTGAATCGGTGGAAAAATGGGAAAACTCATTTACAGGAAAAAGAGATAAATCTTACTACGATTTTAAACAAGAATGCGCCGAAAAAGTTTTTTCTCTCGTCAGTCAATTTGACAACGAAATTATAAACGCAATAGACTACTACGAAACCTCATCGCCGCTTACATACCGCGATTATACTTATACCGCAATGGGTTCAACTTACGGAATTATGCACAACGCCGACAACATAGCCGAAAGCTATATTCCACACAAAACAAAAATACCCAATCTGCTACTTACCGGACAAAACATCAATACTCACGGTATGTTGGGCGTTACCATAGGTTCAATCATAACATGTAGTTCGCTTATAGACTACAACACGCTAATAAAAGACATTACAAATTCTACAAATCATACAAATGAAATTTAAACTCATATACCCTAAGTGGAAAAAACTAACGGGGCAAACTACTTTCAATCTGCCGCCTCACGGTCCTGTAGTTATGGCAGCATCGCTCCCCGACTATGTTTCGGTATCATTTACCGACGAAAATATTGAAGAAATCGACTTTGACGAAGAATGCGATTTTGTCGGCATCTCGATGATGCTTAGCACACAAGCTAACAGGGGCTGGCAAATAGCAAAGGAATTTAGAGCAAGAGGAAAAAAAGTGATTTTCGGAGGAATTGCAACAATGCTTCATGCCGAAGAAACAATGCAGTACGCCGATTCGGTTTTCCTTGGCGAAAGCGAAACTCGCATGGAAGAAGTTTTTAACGATTTCAGAAACAACAAGCTCAAAAAACTGTACAATTATATCAATCAGTTTCCTCCTATAGAATGTGTGGGACCTGCCCGCAGAGACTTGCTTAAAAAGGAATATTACAATCATAAAGGCGTGCAAATGGTCGATTTGTTCCACGCCTCCAGAGGTTGCCGATTTAATTGCTATCCCTGCGCTGTCGGCTACTTAGGCGGAAGACAATTTAGAGCCAGACCAATAGATAAAGCTATTGAAGAATTGGAAACTATTGAAAACAATCGCTTGTTCATAGTCGATAACTCGCTTGCTCAAAATACCGAGTGGGAAAAAGAGCTATTCAGAAATATGATACCGCTCAAAAAGAAATGGATTAGCCACACCATAGAAGACAAGCCAGAAGTGTTAGACCTTGCAGCACAAGCCGGTGCTTGGTACGTGTATCAGGCTGTATTCGACACATCCGATTATATAAAAGAGCGTATCAAACGCTACCACGACTACGGAATAGGCGTCGAAGGCACTATCTTGCTCGGGCTAGACAACCAAACCGAAGATGATATAAAACGTTTAATCGACTTCTTACTTGAAATAGACTTGGATTTAGCCGAATTTACAGTTCTATCGCCATTCCCACACACCAAAGCATACAACGACCTTAAGAGAGAAAATCGCATCTTCGACACCAATTGGGATAATTACAATGCCGAAAAGGTGGTTTATTATCCTAAGCACATGTCGCCCGAAAGACTCAGCGAGCTGTATCATTACGCTTGGGAAAGATTTTATGAAGATGAAAGCCAGGAACAAAAAATGTTTAAACTGTTTACCAAAGTAATGATGAGAGAAATGGAAGACGGCACTTACAAGCCCAGAAATAGGAAACTAGTCAACAAAAGTTTTGGTAAAAAAGTAAAACGCAACATAAATTAAAAAAATGAAAGTATCGCATCAATATATAGACGAAATTTTTGAATTTGAAGGTCAATGGGGAATACCTTCTCGTTGCGGAATTACTATTACCGAAAAAGACGACAAGTACTACGTTGTAGTTACCGAGTTGTACGACGAGAACAAAGGCACTCCTATAGCGAATGTCAGTGCTTCGTTGGCTCAACAAATCTGCAACAAATACGAAATACCTTTGGAAAATCTTGTTTATTTTGAAAGGAATCCCGAGACCAATTCAAAATTGTCGTTTTACGGAGAAGAAGTCTTTAAAGTAGATTTTGATATCTTTGAAAATAAACTTGCAAATCCTAGGTATTCAAAAATTGATCCCGAAGAACTAAATAAAATTATTGATTAGTGGTTGGTGGTTAGTGGTTGGTGATGAGTGATGAGTGATGAGTGATGAGTGATGAGTGATGAGTGATGGGTGATGGGTGGCTGGTGGCTGGTGATTGGTGGTGAGTGATGAGTGATGAGTGGTAGAAAGTCCAAAGTTATGAGTCAAGAGTTGTTCCCAAATTTTCGGGACAAAACTCGAAACTCAGAACTCAGAACTCAGAACTCGAAACTAACCCGTACCACGCACCACGCACCACGCAACCCGCAACCCGCACCACGCAACCCGAAACCCGCACCCTTTATCGAACATTAATAATTATCTATTTCAAATCTTATATTATCTTTATCCTTTTATAACTTTTGAATATGAATCTGTCAATTATATTAATAAGCATTTTATCGTTAGTTTTAAACGTTAAGCCTCCAGGTGAAACTGTAAAGTTGTGGAACGACAACGACGACATAAAAGGAAAAACAAAGCTTTATGTTAGTTATCCTACAGCCGATAAACATAACGGTTCGGCTATAATAATTTGTCCCGGAGGCAGCTATCATCACTTAGGCTTGAAACACGAAGGTCATCAAGTTGCCGAATGGTTCAACGAACTTGGCTTTACAACATTTGTGTTGCGTTATCGCGTTGGCTTTTATGGTTGGAGTCATCCGGCAATGATACAAGATGCACAAAAAGCAATTCTGTGGGTAAGAAACAATGCCGAATATTATAAAATATCTCCCGAAAAAGTCGGAATTATAGGATTTTCGGCAGGTGGTCATTTAGCAGCATCAACAGCTATTTTAAGCGACTCAAATTTTATAAACCATGCAAGCCAAAAAGACAATATACTCAAACCCGATTTTGCCGTGCTGATGTATCCGGTTATTTCTCTTACCGACAGCATTGGACACAAAAGGTCTGCCAGAAACTTGTTAGGAAAAAACTACACTCATAAAACTAAAGAAATGCTTTCGCTTGAATTTAACAATTCCCAAAGCACCTCACCTATTCTTATTATTCATGCTATAGACGACGAAGTTGTAAACTATAAAAATAGTGTGTATTTTTACAAAAATATTGAAAACAAAAACTCTGCAAATAAACTAATTTTGTACCAAGACGGTGGACACGGCTTCGGCGCAAAAAATCGTCCAATTGTGGAAAAATGGAAACAAGACTGCCTTAATTGGCTTATTGATAATAATTTATATTAAACAGCACCAAAAATTATATACATGAAATTTGTCCCTTCTATAGAATTTGAACCTCCTGAAATTATTAAAAAATTTCAGGACGAAAAGCTTAAAGAAAACCTGCTGTATTTGAAAAACAATTCAAAATACTATCAAAACGTTTTTAACAAAAACAATATAAAAATCGAGAAAATAAATAGTGTTTCCGATTTAAGCAATATTCCGTTCACTACCAAAACCGATTTGCACAACTACAACACTGATTTTTTGTGCGTTGAAAGAGAAAAAATTGTCGATTATATTACCACATCAGGAACTTTGGGCAATCCAGTAACATTTGCAATGACCGACAAAGACTTAGAGCGACTTGCATATAACGAAGCAATTTCTTTCACCTGTGCCGGTGGAAAATCAACCGACATATATCAACTAATGACCACCATAGACAAGCGCTTTATGGCGGGACTTGCATACTTTTTGGGTATCAGAAAAATGGGTGCGGGAATTATTAGGGTTGGCAATGGCGTTGCCGAACTTCAGTGGGACAGCATCAAGCGATTTAATCCAAATACGATTATTGTAGTCCCCAGCTTTATTTTGAGAGTTATTAAATACGCCGAAGACAACGGAATTGACTATAAAAATTCCAGCATAAAAAAAGCCGTATGTATAGGCGAAAACTTGCGCGATACCAATTTAGAACTTAATCTTTTGGGTAGCAAAATAAAAGAAAAATGGGATATTCAACTGTTCTCGACATACGCCTCTACCGAAATGGCAACAACATTTTGCGAATGTGAATACGGCTGCGGCGGACACGAACATCCAGAACTTATCATCACCGAACTTGTTGACGATGACGGAAACGTAGTTGAAGATGGACAAATAGGCGAATTGTGCGTTACTACACTTGGAGTTGAAGGAATGCCCTTGCTTAGGTTTAAAACCGGCGATATGGCTAAGTTTTACACCGAAAAATGCAAATGCGGCAGAACGACCAAACGTATTAGCCCAATTATAGGCAGAAAGAACCAAATGATTAAATTTAAAGGTACTACCCTATTCCCTTCGGCTATCTTCGAAGTATTAGACAACACTGACTTGGTTAACAATTACTACGTAGAAGTGAGCACCAACGACATAGGAACCGACGATATAGAAATTTTTGTCAGCACAAACTGCGAAACAGAAAATAATTATAAATTTGTAGCCCAACTAAAAGATAAATTTAAAGCACGATTACGCGTTACTCCCAGAATATCAATTACAAGTAGCGACGTGATAAACAAAGTTCAAGGTAAAGAAATAAACAGAAAACCTAAAAAATTTATAGATAAAAGAAGCAATAACCATGACAATTAACACATTTGACGATATAAGACCGTACTACGACAGCGAAGTTAACGAGGCAATGTTGCGTATAGCCGATGATCCTCTGTTTGAGAATATAGCCCGCTTTTTGTACCCCGACGGAGATATTGAAGAGGTGAAAAATAATTTGCGTAAGATAAACACCACCCACGACTTTCAAGTACAATTTATGGATTATGCAATTAAAAAAATTGCAGAACTTACAGCAAACAAATTTACTACCGAAGGATTTGAAAAACTAGATAAAAACAAATCATATCTCTTTGTTTCAAACCACCGCGATATTCTGCTAGACTCAGCTCTACTGCAAATAGCACTGCACGAAAACGGTTTAAAAACTTCGGAAATAACTTTCGGCAGCAACCTAATGCATCCACAACTTGCAGTAGATATTGGCAAATCTAACAAAATGTTTAAAGTAAAACGAAGCGGAACCCCTCGCGAATTTTACTTCAACTCTTTGGAACTATCGAAATATATACGCTACACTATCCTGGATAAAAAAGAATCGGTTTGGATTGCTCAACGAAACGGCAGAACCAAAAACGGCAACGACAAAACCGACCAAGGACTAATAAAAATGTTTGCCTCATCGGCTAATAATACCGAAGAATTGTTGCAATTAAACATCACTCCTGTAACTATTTCTTACCAATGGGAAACCTGCGACATTGAAAAAGTTTACGAAAACTTTGTCAACCTGACAGGAAAATACGAGAAAAAACCAGGCGAAGACCTCAACAGCATCATCAAAGGTATTACTCAGTACAAAGGTAATATACACATCAACATTGGCGATACAATAACTCGCGACAATTATGAAATGGAAGACGTATTAGCCAAAGACATTAATCGTATTGTTGAAATTATCGACAATGATGTTCACAAAAACTACAAACTTTGGGACAATAATTACATCGCCCACGACCTACTTAACAACAAAAACACATACATTGATGTGAAATACAACAGCGGCGACAGACAAAATTTTGTCGAAAAAATGAACGAGAAAATATCAGCAATAGAAACAGATGATAAAGATACTTTAGTAAATTTGTATCTTGATATTTATTCAAATCCTGTTGTTAATCAAATTAATAGATTATGAAATGAATAGTCTTTACTCCCCATAAAGGTGAAAAAATGAAATTTTCAACAAAGTGTACCAACTTTTTTTCAGAACTATGCACTTTTATTATACTCGCCAAACCTGATACTAAATCAAAAACTGTGGTTATTAGTCTTAACTGTTTTAAACTGCAATTTATATATATAAACAAATTAATAATCATTTAACCTTACTTATTATATTAATTTATTATTTTTGCGAGATTAAAGGTTGCAACGTATGTGAGTGACGTGGCGGAGCTGTGAGTAGGGAGCAGTACATACATTCTTTAATGAGTGAAAATAATTCATAATAATTTGAAGAAGCTTTTTGCACAATAGGATATAGTATTCCAAACAGTTTGATTAAGCCATAAAAAAAGTACAATGAAACAAGAGTTATCAAATAAAACAGAAAAAAAAGAAATTAAAATATGCGTTGTCGGACTTGGCTACGTAGGACTACCGTTAGCAAGATTGTTTTCAACCAAGTTCCCAACCATTGGATACGATATCAATCAAGAAAGAGTAAACCGTCTTATGCAAGGCAAAGACGACACACTTGAGGTAGACGACTTCTTACTACAAGAAGCAATAGATAAAAATAACTTCTTTTGTACAACCGATATAGAAAAAATAAAAGATTGTAATTTTTATGTAGTTACGGTGCCTACCCCTGTAGATAAACATAATAACCCTGACCTTACTCCACTTCGTAAAGCCTCCGAAACAATAGGAAAGGTAATAAGCAAGGGTGATATAGTTGTTTATGAATCCACAGTATATCCGGGAGTAACAGAAGAGGAATGCCTCCCAGTAGTGGAAAAAGTTTCAGGATTGACTTTCAATAAAGATTTTTTTGCAGGTTATTCACCGGAGAGAATAAATCCTGGCGACAAGGAACGTACAGTAGAAAAAATAAAAAAAGTAACATCTGGTTCTACTCCAGAGATTGCAAAATTGATAGACGAAGTATATAATACTGTTTTGATAAATGGAACCCATCTTGCACCAAGCCTAAAGGTTGCGGAAGCATCAAAAATTATTGAAAATGCACAGAGAGATGTAAACATTGCTTTCATGAATGAATTGGCAAAGATATTTAATGCAATGGGAATAGATACCAATGATGCAATAGAAGCTGCAGCCTCTAAATGGAACTTTATTAAACTAAAACCTGGCTTGGTAGGAGGTCATTGTATAAGTGTTGACCCTTATTATTTGATACAGAAAGCACAAGTTTATGGAGTTTTACCGCGCTTAATGACTGATGCAAGGCGCCTTAATGACAATATGGGAGAATATGTTGCCAATAGAGTTATAAAACTAATGAATTATAAAGGAGTTATGGTAAAAGACGCCAAAATCCTAATCTTGGGAATAACCTTTAAGGAAAACTGCCCAGACATTCGCAACACAAAAGTAGTAGATATAGTTCATACCCTAGAACCTTACACCAAAAACATAACAATCTACGACCCATGGGCAAATAAAGAAAATGTAAAACATGAATATAATTTAGAAATAACCAATACCCTACCAAAAGAAAAGTTTGACACAATTATTCTTGCTGTGGCACATAAGGAATTTTTGGATATAGGTATAAATTCAATGTTAAAAGATACATCTGTACTATATGATGTGAAATCAGTATTGGATAAAGATATTATTGACGGAAGATTGTAAAACTATATGATACAACATACATTAAGTTACGGGTCAATGGAAGAAGAGGGCTATTTTACTGGTAGGAAATAAATGTATTGTAAAAAGCAAATTCATTTACTGCTCTCACTAAATAAGTGGGTTATTGAATGTCAATTATTTCAAATAACAATTGTTTTTATGTAGACAATAACGAATAAATATTAATAACGTAAATTTTATATAGTATGAAAGGAATTGTTCTTGCAGGAGGCTCGGGTACTCGATTGTATCCCATAACAAAAGGTATATCAAAACAGTTAATACCCATTTATGATAAGCCAATGGTGTATTACCCTATTTCGACTCTTATGCTAGCCGGAATTCGTGAGATATTAATAATCTCTACACCGCAGGATTTACCTGGGTTTAAGAGACTTTTAGGTGATGGGACTGATTATGGTGTGAGGTTTGAGTACGCTGAGCAACCAAGCCCAGATGGATTGGCACAGGCATTAATTATTGGTGAACAGTTTGTAGGAGATGATGCTGTGTGTCTTGTATTAGGAGATAATATTTTTTATGGACAAGGTTTTAGTCCAATGTTAGGGGAGGCGGTAGAAAATGCAGAGCAACAAAAGCAAGCTACTGTTTTTGGATATTACGTGGATGACCCTGAACGATACGGTGTTGTGGAATTTGATACTACTGGCAAAGCCTTAAGCATTGAAGAGAAACCCGAAAACCCAAAATCCAATTATGCTGTGGTAGGTTTATATTTCTATCCAAAAGGAGTTGCCGAAATAGCTAAAAATGTAAAACCTTCACGAAGAGGAGAATTGGAGATAACCTCTGTTAATCAAGAATATTTGAAAAATCAAACTCTCAGTGTGCAACTTTTGGGTAGGGGTTTCGCATGGCTAGATACAGGTACTCATGAATCTCTTTCAGAAGCATCCAATTTTATAGAGGTTATAGAAAAAAGACAAGGATTAAAAATTGCTTGCTTAGAAGAAATAGCCTATAAGAATGGGTGGATTTCCTCAGAAGACATGGCTCGTATCGCCGAACCAATGAAGAAAAATCAATATGGACAATATCTATTAAAACTTTTATCTAATTAAATATTAGTTTAAAGTTTAAGGTTCAAAGGCTGAATTAAATGGAAGAGTATAAATTTTCTTTTAAAAAGTTAGATGTTTGGCAGAATTCAAGATTGTTGGTAAAAGAAATTTATACCATTTTTCCAAACTCCCATTAGAAGAAAAGTATGTAATTTCAGACCTATTAAGAAGAGCAGTGATTTCTGTCCCTTCTAATATAGCAGAAGGTAGTGCTAGGCTATCCACAAAGGAGCAGATTAGATTTTATGAAATTGCCTTTGGCTCTTTAATGGAGGTTTATTGTCAACTTCAGTTATGCATAGATGTAGAATATCTAATTTCAGAAGATATAAAAAATTCAAAAAAACTAATTTTTACTATATCTAAACAATTGTCCAAAATGAGAACTTTTTTACAAACTAAAACAAAATAAGTCAATTTATAACTAAACAAATAAATTTAATTTATTAAACCTTAAACGTGCTTTGGCACAAAATTAAACATTAAACATCTTTTTGAAGTATGAAAAAAAATATATTAATTACCGGAGGTGCAGGTTTTATAGGCTCACACGTTGTTCGCTTATTTGTAGAAAAATATACTAAATATCGCATTATTAACTTAGATAAGTTGACATACGCAGGTAACTTGTCAAATCTTAAAGATGTAGAAGATAAAGAAAACTACATTTTTGTAAAGGCTGATATTTGCGACTTTGACAAAGTGTTAAAAGTGTTTAATGAGTACGATGTTACTGACGTCATTCATTTGGCAGCAGAAAGCCATGTTGATAGAAGTATAAAAGACCCGTTTACATTTGCAAAAACAAATGTGTTAGGCACATTGAGCTTGTTACAAGCTGCGAAAGAACTTTGGAAAGAAGACTATTCAAAGCACCTCTTCTATCACGTTTCTACTGATGAAGTGTATGGTGAATTGGAATTTGACGATACACTTTTCACTGAAGAAACCCCTTACGATCCGCATTCGCCCTACTCAGCAAGTAAAGCCGCTTCTGACCATTTTGTTAGAGCATTCACTGACACATACGGTTTACAAACAGTCATTTCAAACTGTTCAAACAACTATGGACCATATCAATTTCCAGAAAAACTGATACCGTTGTTTATAAACAATATTCGTCATAGTAAACCATTACCTGTTTACGGAAAAGGTGAAAATGTTCGTGATTGGTTATATGTAGAAGATCATGCACGTGCTATTGATCTAATTTTCCATAAAGGAAGAATACGTGAAACGTACAATATTGGCGGCTTCAATGAATGGAAAAATATCGACTTAATTAAAGTAATGATAAAAGTAGCAGATAGGTTATTGGGTAATTCTGAAGGAACCTCTGAAAAACTTATTACTTACGTAACAGACAGAGCAGGACACGACCTCCGTTATGCCATTGATGCAACAAAAATTAAAAATGAATTGGGCTGGGAACCTTCTTTGCAGTTTGAAGAAGGAATTGAGCTAACGATAAAATGGTATTTGAACAATCAGGAGTGGATGGATAATGTAA
Source organism: Lentimicrobiaceae bacterium (assembly GCA_028697555.1). Taxonomy (NCBI): domain Bacteria; kingdom Pseudomonadati; phylum Bacteroidota; class Bacteroidia; order Bacteroidales; family Lentimicrobiaceae; species Lentimicrobiaceae bacterium. The sequence goes on from JAQVEX010000008.1 coordinate 45,851, forward strand.
CTTCCGGAGATTACATGAAGTACTATGAAAGTATGTATAAGGATAGATAATTGCACAAACAATATATCTTGTGATTATGACTGTCAATGATGTTCGCTTAATAGACTTGCCTAAATTCCTCGATGCTCGAGGAAATCTTTCATTTGTAGAAAACATAAAACATATTCCATTTGAAATCAAACGCACCTACTGGTTATACGATGTACCAGGTGGTGAAGCGCGAGGTGGTCATGCTTACAAGGAAAATGATGAGTTTATTATTGCCCTATCAGGTAGCTTTGATGTGGTTATTGATGATGGAGAAAATAAAAAAACTTTTTCTCTTAACCGATCTTATTATGGATTGTATGTACCTAAAGGTCTCTGGAGAGTCATAGACAACTTTTCATCCAATGCTTTTGCATTAGAATTTGGTTCTATACCTTATTCTGTTTCTGACTATATCTATGACTACAGTGAATATGCTGATTATAAAAGACTTGCAAAAGAGAAGAGCGAAGTTGTTCATTCGCACCATAAAGATGCTCCCATCCAATATAACATTATTGATAAACCCCAATCATTCAATGTTTTCGATTGCACTATAATAGAATTAGATAGGCATCATTCCGACCGTAAGGGTAACCTCACTGTAGTGGAGAATGGTAAAACTTTGCCTTTTGATGTTAAAAGGGTTTATTATCTTTACGATATTCCGGGAGGAGAAAGCAGGGGTGCCCATGCCCATAAAGAACTTAGCCAATTAATTATTGCTGCTTCCGGCTCTTTTAGTGTAACATTGGATGACGGTAATTGCAAACGCAGTTTCTTCCTTAATCGTCCTTATCAGGGGTTGTACGTAAAACCAGGTATGTGGCGAAACTTAGAAGACTTTAGTTCCGGCGCAGTTTGTATGGTGCTGGCATCTGATGTTTATAAGCAAGAAGATTATATTAGGGAATATAATAAGTTTGTAGAATTTAGAAATCAATAGTTTTTGTATGAAGCAATCAATTTTAGGTTTATATTATGAAGATTTTATAGTAGGGGAAGAAATTAAGCACTCGCTTTCAAAAACGATTTTTGAAAGTGATAATAATTTATTTAGTTTATTAACAATGAATCACCATCCTGTGCACACAAACCTCCATTATGCAGAAATAAATCAGCATGGTAAAATTATGGTTGTGGGCACACTTGTCTTTTCTGTTATAGTTGGAATGACAGTTCCTGATATCAGCGGAAAAGCTATTGCTAATCTAGGGTATGAAGATGTGAAGCACGTTGCGCCTGTGTTTATTAACGATACACTTTATGCAAAAACCAAAATTTTAAGCAAAAGAGAATCTAAAAGCAAACCTGATAGAGGGATTGTGTATGTAGAAACTGTTGGTTACAATCAAAATGGCGTGGAAGTTATAAGTTTTAGAAGGAAAGTATTAATTAAAAAACAAAACCAAGTATGAGAACAGATTTATTAATGAGGAGTCTAATGTTTGTTCCAGCTCATAATGAGACCTTAATTGAGAGTGCATTAAGAAGAGATGCAGATGTATTACTATTAGATATTGAAGACTCTGTGCAACCTACAGAGAATAAACAAATAGCAAGGGATAATATTGTTAAATACCTTAAAGCTGGGAAGTTTGATAATAGAGTTCTTTTTCCGAGAGTTAATGATAGAGAAAGCGGTCAATTGCTTAAAGATGTTTATCAGTTAGCTTGCGTGGGAATAAATGGTTTTATGTATCCAAAAGCAAAAAAAGGAGAGGATATTTATTTTTTTGGTAAACTATTAGAAACAATAGAATATGAAAAGAAATTACCTCTGCATACTTTTAAAATAATTGCCCTCATTGAAACTCCTGGAGCTGTAATGAATATTCAAGATATTTGTACTGCATGTCCGGAAAGGTTAGTTGGAGTAGCTTTTGGTTGCGAAGATTTTATGACTGAGTTAGGTGGACAACACGATAGTGAAGGGCAAAGCATCTTTACTGCCAGAGCTATGATTGCAATGGGAGCAAAAGCAAATAATATTGTGCCAATAGATACAGTGCATATAAAAGTACATGATTTAGTAGATTTAGAAAAAAATCTAATACTATCGAGAAAATTAGGTTTTGAAGGAATGCTAGTCCTTAACCCAAAAGAATTACCATTAGTTCATCAATACTATTCCCCATCTCAAGAGCAGGTTCAGTGGGCAAAAGAGATGTTGGAATTATCGGAAGAAGCCGTAAAACAAGGAAAAGGGGTTGCAATGAAAGACAACAAATTTATTGGCCCCCCAATGGTAAAAATGGCTAAGGATATATTAAATAAAGTTGATCTTATAAAAACCATAAAAAATGAGTAAGAAAATTATAATTATTGGAGGTGAAGGGAATGGGGGCGTTATTGCTTCTTGTATTGAGGATAATAGAATTAGATATAATGATTTTGAGTGGGAGATTGTTGGGTTTGTTAATGATTTTGAAAGTGAAGTTTCAGGATACCCTGTAATAGGTAAGCTAGATTCTATACAGAACTTGATAGAAACCACAGATTATTATTTTAGTTGGGGTATTCATCTAGTGGGAAGAAATGTTCTGACAGAAAAATTATTTAGAAATGCAAATATTCCAACAGAAAGATTGGGAACAATCGTCCATAAATCTGCTTTTGTTGCAAAAAATGCAATACTGGAGCCAGGAGCTTTCGTAATGTCAAATAGTTATATAGGTCCTGGAGCATATATCGGTATAGCTTCTTTAATAATGGCGAATTGTTCGATAGGACATAATATAAAGATGGGAGCATTGTGTCATTGCTCAGTAGGAAGTATAATGACTGGATATTCTGAGTTAGGCTTATGTTCCGACTTAGCGGTAGGATCAACATTATTGGCATCAAAAACTATTGGAGACTTTGCAATGTTAGGTGCTGCTAGTTTAGCAACTCATGATATTCCTGATTATGAAATTCATGTTGGAAGTCCTGCTAAATTTTTTAAAAGAATAAGAAAAGATTAGTATTATGGTTAAGTTTTTAGATTTACAGAAAATAACAAATCAATATTCAGAAGAAATACATAAAGCTGTAAGTAGAGTTGTGGATTCGGGTTGGTATTTGCAGGGTAAGGAGAATAGGAAATTTGAAGAAGAGTATTTAAATTTTATTGGTACAAAATATTGTATCGGAGTTGCTAACGGTCTAGATGCTTTAATTTGGATTCTTAGAGCATATATTGAACTAGGAATTATGAAAGAAGAAGACGAGGTTATTGTTCCTGCAAATACCTATATTGCTTCAATTCTCGCAATTACAGAAAATAATCTTGTTCCTGTTTTGGTGGAACCAGACATAAATACTTTTCAAATTAATGAAAATAAGATTGAGGAAGCAATCACTCCAAGAACCAAAGCAATAATGATTGTCCATCTTTATGGCCGTTGTGCTTATACAGATAAGATTGGAAAAATTTGCAAAAAACATAATTTAAAACTTATTGAAGATAATGCCCAAGCTCAAGGCTGTTATTTTTTAGGAAATAAAAATGTAAATATACGTACCGGCTCACTTGGTGATGCTGCTGGTCATTCCTTTTATCCCGGGAAAAATCTTGGAGCTTTTGGTGATGCGGGAGCTGTAACAACCAATAATAAAGAATTAGCAAACACAATAAGAGCTCTTGCAAATTATGGTTCTTCAAAGAAATATGTTTTCAAATATAAAGGAAGAAATTCTCGTTTAGACGAAATTCAAGCTGCTGTATTATCAGTAAAACTAAAATATTTAGATAAAGATAATGCTCATAGAAAAGAAATTGCAAAATACTATATAGAAAACATACATAATCCAAAAATCGTACTGCCAAAGGTAGTAGATTATAATTCTCATGTGTTTCATATCTTTCCTATACTTTGCAAGCAAAGAAACGAATTACAAAATTATCTAACAGAAAATGGCGTCCAAACTTTAATACATTATCCAATTCCACCTCATTTACAAGAATGCTATCAAGCGTCAAACCTCAAAGTTCAAAATACAAAACTAAGTATTACCGAACAAATACATAACGAAGAATTAAGTTTGCCCATATCCCCTGTTATTAGCATGGAAGAAGCTAAAATTGTTATTGAATTGATAAATAAGTATTAATCTGTGTCAGAAGTAAAACAAAATTCGAATAACACTGAAGAAATATCTGCTTATAGAAGTATTTTTAAAGCTACATCTCTTTTTGGTGGAGTTCAACTTTGGAAAATATTAATTGAGATTGTAAAACAAAAATTTATTGCAATACTTCTTGGCCCGACAGGTATGGGAATTAGAGGATTATATATATCAACTACTCAGCTTATCCAAGGACTAACCGCAATGGGTTTATCTTCAAGTGCTGTAAAAAACATAGCAGAAGCAAATGGTAGTGGGGATTTTCAAAAGATAAGTAGAGTTGTAATAGTTTTAAGAAGATTGGTATGGTTTACTGGGTTATTGGGCATGATCGTTGTGATTGCATTTTCGCCAATACTCAGTAAGTCAACCTTTGGCAACTACGATTATACAATTCCTTTTATTTTCTTATCTGTAACTTTATTATTTCAACAACTTTCAGCAGGACAATCTGTTATTTTACAAGGAATGAGAAAACTTAAACATCTTGCAAAGTCAGGAGTTTTGGGTTCATTTTTTGGATTAATCATATCTATTCCTATTTATTATTTTTTCGGAATTAAAGGAATTGTTCCAACTCTTATTCTTAATTCAATTACCACATTGCTATTAACCTGGTATTTCTCAAAAAAAATTAAAATTGAGAAACAAAAGATTACACCTAAACAAACATTTCAAGAAGGAAAAGAAATGTTAAAAATGGGGTTGGCTATGTCTTTAACAAATATTCTTGTATTAGGCATTGGATATATAATTAGAATATATATAGTACGAATAGGTGGCACAGAAGAAGTTGGATTATTTACTGCAGGATTTGCGATAGTTAATGGATATGTTGGATTAATATTCACTGCAATGGGGACAGATTATTATCCTAGATTAGCGGGAGTGAATAAAGATAATCAAAAATGCAAGGAGATAATTAATCAACAGGCAGAAGTAGCAATTTTAATTTTAGCTCCAATAATTATGATATTTCTATTAACAGCACCCTATGCAGTTTCTTTATTATATTCAAATAAATTCGTCCCTATTACTGGTTATATGCAATGGGCAATGTTAGGAATGATATTTAAAGCCACATCTTGGTCAATTTCATTCATTTTTGTAGCAAAACAAGATATGAAAATATTTTTATTAAATGAGATATCAATAAAAATATTTAATGTTCCTCTATATTTGTTGATGTATAAATATTTTGGATTAGATGGTTTAGGAATTGGATTTATGATTAATTATTTTGTGTATTTTATATTAATGTATTTCGTTTCAAATAGAAAGTATAAGTTTAGGTTTGTACCTTCTTTTAATCGACTGTTTTTCATATGTACTTTTTTAGTCTTATTATGTTTTATTTTAATATACCTTTGGAAATCAAATTATGTATATATACCAACAATAATATTAACTTTAATTTGTTGTATGTACTCATTAAAAGAAGTGGACCGGAGGATGAAATTAAAAAGCATAATCTGTAAATTTAGAAATTCAAGTACGTAATTAGACGTTATGAGAATAACTGAATTATATATAAATAAACTATACGATAAATTAAAAAACAAAGCAAAAAATTCTTTTAAAAGAAATGATTTTGATAATTCTTTGATTTATCTGCAAGGAGCTTCATTTACTGCATATAATTTTCATTTAGGTTTTAAAGATGATGATATTGAAAGTATGTTAAAAAACATATCAAAAATTTTGAAAAAGAATACAATAACTGAAGCGTTTGATAATAATAAATGTGTTTTTTTTGATAGTTTTTCCCTAGATCATCAAGCTTTAACTCAACAGTATATAAAAGCAATAATTCAATCTGGTTGGAATTTGCTTTATATCACAGAGGCAAATATCAATAGTGAAAGAGCTAAGGATATAAAAAATGAAATTATGCAATATGATAAATCTTCTATTATTCAAATTCCATCCTATATTAAAGGAATAGATAGATCTCAATTTATATATGATTCTATAATTAAATTCGAACCGTCTAAACTTTTTATGCATATACTTCCAAATGCTGTGTATGCAGCTACTGCATTTTATGCATTACCAAAGGGAATAGACAGATTTCAAATTAATCTAACAGATCATACTTTTTGGATAGGGAAAGGTTGTTTAGATTATTCAATAGAGTTCAGACCTTTAGGCGCTTTGCTGTCCTTAAGACGTAGACTAATTCCGAAAAACAATATATTTATCATTCCATATTATCCTATTATTTCTTCTACAAAGTTTCAGGGTTTGCCTTATCAATGTGAAGATAAAATAGTGGTTCTATCTGGTGGAGCATATTATAAAATATTAGATGAAAAAAATACTTTTTTCAAACTAATGAAAATAATTTTAGAGATCTCGGAAAATGTAATTATTATTTTTGCAGGCCGAGGTGATCCTACATTATTTCAAAAGTTTATTAAAGAGAATAATTATGAAGATAGATTAATCTTAATTGGATATAGAAAAGATATTAATGAGGTATTTAAAAAATCTGACATATATTTAAATACGTATCCTTTTATTGGGGGTCTGATGTGCCAGTACGCCGCTCTAAATTCAAAACCTATATTAAGTTATTATTCTGAAAAAACAAGTAAAGCAGAAGAAACTGTATGCCAAAAAAAACATATAAATATTTCATTGTCTGATTTCGAGAGTTTTAGGCTTGAGGCAGAAAAATTTATTTTTGATAAACAATATAGAGAAAGCAGGGGAAAAGATTTAAAAAGTTGTATTGTAGATGAGTCAGATTTTAATGAAATATTTATTAGAACAATAACTAAAAAAAAGAATCTATTTGATTTCTCATTGGATGATAAATATAAGGATAATGATACTAGTGCGAAAATAAAATACGAAAATCAAACTAACGAATATAAAAAATCTATCGTAAAAATTATTGGTTTTAAATCTATCTTTTTATTTCCAAATCTCTTTTTAGATGTAATGATAAATATTTTACAAAAACGTTCTGTGTTTGTTTATTTGAAAAAACATATAAAGAAAAAAATATGAAATCAAAAATATCGGATATTTGGAATATATATAAAATTGTTTTGCTTTTATGTTTACTACAATCATTTAGAGCTTGGTTTTTTTGGGGAATTAGTGATCTCTTTGCTAGTTTACTTTTATTATTATTTGGTTTATTTTTATCTTCACTACACAAAACTTGGTTTGTAATTGATTTTAAATTAATAATTCATTTTTTATTGCTATTAATCGCAAGTTTTTTAACGTCTAGATTTGACAATATTAATAGCATTTTACTTTCAATAATAAGAATACTTCCAATATTATTCATTATAACTTTAAAGAATAGTTTGAAAATTGATTTATATATATTTGTTAGAAAATGTTTTTCTATTCTGTTGTTAATATCTTTAATCGGTTGGATTATATTTTTATTAGGAGTAAATATTCCTAGTTCAATAGTATATTATGGATATATTGACAATTTGTATCATTATTCATATACTAATTATTATTTATTTTTAAATAATAATGCCACAGACTATGTTGATTATTATAGATTTTGTTCTGTATTTCTTGAACCAGGATATTTAGGATGCTTATTATCAGTTTTTCTTTTTCTGGATCGATATAGATTTAATAAAATAAACTTCATATTTTACCTGTCTTTATTTTTTACGTTTTCAGTAGCAGGATGGCTAATCACAATTATTGGTTATATTTTATACTCATTAAAAAATTCTAAGCGTAAATTTTTGTGGTTGATAATGATTATAACAATATACTTTTCTACAATAAATATAGCGCAGAATTATAATAGTGGTGACAATTGGGTTAATAATGCTGTTATTAGTAGATTACAATATGATGATGAAAAGGGATTGTCAGGTTATAATAGATCGTCAGAAACCACAGACCAATGGTTTTGGGATTATTATATTTATGAGAAAGATTTTTTATGGGGTAGTTCTTCAAAAATTGATAATATTGGTGTTGATTGGAAAACTTATATAATCCTATATGGATTTATTGGTTTTATTTTTTATATTTTATATTTAATTTTCCCATTATTTGACAAAAGCTCTAATAAATATGAATTATTGATATATTTCATTATTTATTCTTTAATATTTGCTCAAACAATACATGGAATATATTGGTTATTATATTTATTTCTATATATTGTTGGGATTGCTGTAATAAATAATTATCCTAAATCAAATTTGGCATATAGATAATTGGACAAATATTTGTTAAAGTAATTTATCGTATACATATAACCTGAGTATTAATAAATAAAATTACTTATATGAGTGAATTGAAAAAAGCAAGAGTTATAGCGTATTATTTACCACAATTTCACCCTATACCTGAAAATGATGAATGGTGGGGAAAGGGTTTCACAGAATGGACTAATGTAGCAAAAGCAAAACCATTATTTAAAGGGCATTATCAACCCAGAATTCCAAAGGATTTAGGTTTCTATGATCTACGATTACCTGAAGTAAGAGAGGCTCAAGCTGAATTGGCAAAAGAAGCTGGGATAGAAGGTTTTTGTTATTGGCATTATTGGTTTGGTAATCAAAAAGAACTTTTAGAAAGACCATTTAATGAGGTTGTCAAAAGTGGGAAACCTGATTTCCCTTTTTGCTTGGGTTGGGCAAATCACACATGGTCAAGTAAAACCTGGAAATCTTTAAATACAAAAAAAGATACTATATTAATTAAACAAACCTATCCAGGAAAAGATGATCATATTGAACATTTTTATAAATACCTTAATGCTTTTAACGATAAAAGGTATATTAAAGTAGATGGAAGATTATTATTTGTTATTTTTAGACCACTTGATATTCCTAATGTAAAATTATTTATTAACTTATGGAATGATTTGGCTATAAATAATGGTTTACCGGGATTTTTCTTTGTTGGAGTTACTTATAATACTTCAAATTCGAGATTGTTTTCAAAAGGGAAATTAGATTTTTCATTAGCTAAAACTACAGAAAGTAATGAGCTGTTTAATATGGTTTTAAATGAAGGTTTTGATGCCGTAAATTCTCGAGGTATCATCAGAGCGGAAATTCTTGCTAAAGGAAAGTTTAGAAGGTTGTTAGGCCAGTTTATTCAAAAAAAAATATATTCAGCATACGTAAATAAATATAATTATTCTGACATTATGAAGAACTATTACACTTATGAAGATACATTTAAAAATGTATTTCCTACTATTTTACCTCAATGGGATAGAAGTCCTAGATCAGGTAATGCTAGTGGGATATATCATAATAGTACTCCAGAACTTTTTAAGAATGCGGTTGAAAATGCTTTAGAAGTTATAAAGGGAAAGGACTATGAGTATAAAATATTGTTTTTACAATCATGGAACGAATGGGCGGAAGGTAATTATATGGAACCAGATCTAAAGTATGGAAAAGGATATTTAAATGCGTTGAAAGAAGCAATTTTATACTAATAATCATGGGAATAATAAAGAAAATTAAATATGGCATTTCAAGAGCTATTGCAGAATTAAAAGGGGAAAATGATTATTGGCATCCGAGATTGAAGCCTTTAGATAAAACTGAATGCTCTAATGATATATATTTTTTAGATATGTCTCCTAAAGCTGATTATTATGGAGAAATGGAAGGAGCTGTTCCAATATTTTATTTAAATGGGAAATATCCGGTTTTTTTTTATATCACTATTTTAAATTATGGATTAGGCTTGTTAAATAAGAAGAAAAAAGGAATAAATGTAGATGAGGAAATTATTAATACATTAAAATTTATATTGGATAAACAAAATGACGATGGCGAATGGGTGTACACATTTCCTGATGGTGCTGTACATAAATTAAATAATAAAAGTTCAGGCATGACCCAAGGATTGGCAATTTCATTTATTATAAGATGTTATTATTTAGGTTTTTTAGATTATGAACTGTGTATTGATAGAATTAAAAAAGCAAAAAATGCTATGTTAAGCAAAAAACACATATCGATATATAATAATTGTGAAATTATCGAAGAGTTTTATACTCCAGGAGATACTCCATTAAATGGTGCAATTTTTGCATTATTTGGGTTGTATGATTATTGTAAATTTATTTCTGACATGTCAGAATTCAATAAATTTAATAATGATTATAAAAAGCATGTTCATAATTACGAATTTTATAAATGGTCATATTATGATGTAAAGAAAAACATTTGTAGTTGTTTTTATCACCAGTTACATATTGATTTATTAAATGCTTTATTTATTCTTACTGGGGATATGGTTTATAAAAGAATTTCGAAGAAATGGGAGAAAGGCTTGAAATATAAATATGTTTTTATAATACTTAAATCGTTTCAAAAAATTACAAATATTAAATCCATGACAATGTCCTATGATAAATTACAAAAATAAACACATCAAAATATGAAAAAAAATAATATACTTGTTTTTGGAGCTTTTGGTTATAAGGAGAATAGATTAAGTGGGCAAACTATTAAAACACGTAATGTTTATGAGATGTTGAAATGTTGTTGCATGGATTCTAATGTTTATTATTTTGATACACAAGATTTATCTTATTCGATAATTAACATGTTTGATATGATTAAGAAGTTGTTTGTATGTGATACTATTATTTATTTACCTGCTCAAAAAAATCTTAAATATTTATTCCCTTTTTTATTTTTAATAACTAGAATAAGAAAAGTTCCTATAATTTATTTAGTAATAGGTAGTTGGCTTTCAGATTATATTAAAAATAAAAAAATACATATCGTTTTTTTGAGTAAAATCAAAAAGATATATACAGAAACTAACACCTTGAAAAAGAGATTAGAAGATGAGTATAAGTTTAAAAATGTTGAAGTGCTTCATAATTTCAGAATTAATAATTATGTTCCTAATATTTCCGATAATAATCCAAATGAGTTATATTTAGTTTTCATGTCTAGGATAAATAAACTTAAGGGTTATACGACCATATTTGATTTAGCTAAATATATAGACAAAAATAACTTAAATATATCTTCGTTAATTAGCATTACATAACCGTCTATTGCAAGACAGTATAAAATAATATTTAATGCGTTTGTATTTTCAAATTCTATAAAACCTGCGTCGTTTTTTGTGCCTTGATACGCCAAACTTGAAGCATAATTTGTTATATCGTAACTTAATCCCAACAAATCAAGAATTTTAACAACTAAATCTTTGTGAGTAATCACTTCATCTAAATTTACGTCTATATCGATTTTTAACTTATTAAGCAAACTTTCCGTCGAGTATTTAGTATTAAACGTCGTATCGGTCAAAATCTCGCGTTGACTTGAGAGGATGTTACGTTTAATAATTTGATTTCCAGAAATCGATAAATCTATATCAGAAGTATCAAAAGTTCCGACAGTAAGAAAGTTCCCAGTATCGTTAAAATTTATACAATCTATTTCAAACGTTAAATTTATACCTGTATCCATTAGCCCCACCCCACATTTTTTAAATCTTCATCTGCTAATCTTTCGCCCAATAACCCTAAATTCAAATCGTCAAATCTAATATTGTAAAAATTAAAATTTTCAAT